>JAKJAB010000007.1:11198-29612 GCA_022707725.1 Chloroflexota bacterium
CGCCGAGAAGTATCTCAGCGCGGGACACCATCTCATCAAGGTAGAGTACTTCGAAAAGGGCGGTCTCGCCGTCGCCAAACTACAGTGGCAGCTCAAAGGGCCGCAACCGGATCCGCAATGGCGCGGCGAATACTTCAACAACACCACGCTCGGTGGAACGCCCGCACTGGTGCGCAACGATGCCGCGATCAACTTCGACTGGGGGACCGGCGCGCCTGCGCCCGGTGTGAACGCGGATCGCTTCTCAGTGCGCTGGACGACGACGCGCACCTTTACCGCCGCGATGTACCGCTTCACGCTCACTGTGGATGACGGCGCGCGGCTATGGGTAAACGGCCACCTGCTCGTGGATGCCTGGATCGACCAAGCGCCGCGCACCTACACCGGCGACCTCTATCTGCCGGCCGAGCCGGCGACCATCGAATTGCAATACTACGAAAACGCCGGCGGCGCAGTGGCGAAACTCTCGTGGAGCGGTGGGACGACGCCTCCACCGCCCGCCCCACCGCCTTCTGGGACCGTGATCGTGGACGATCGGGATGCTGGCTTCGTCAAGGGCGGCCCGGCTGCCGGGTGGCGCTACGAAAACGAGGGCTATAACAATACGCTCACGTGGACGACGAACAACTACAACGCCAACTCGAACTACAACTGGGGGCGCTGGTATCCGAAGCTGGCGGCCCGGAAGTACGAGGTCTTCGTCTACATCCCGGATCGCTTCACTACCAGCGGGCAGGCGCGTTACTGGATCAACCACGCCGATGGCTATACGCTGCGCATCGTGGATCAATCGGCCTACAGCAACCAGTGGGTGTCTCTGGGCACCTATCGCTTCCGGGGCACCGGCGAGGACTACGTCTCCCTGGCCGACGTGACCTTCGAGACCACCCGCTCCCGGCTCGTCGCCTGGGACGCGGTGAAGTGGGAGCCGCGCTAAGTCAGGCATCGCGCGCCCGCTCTGTGTAGAGCGGGCGCGTTTTTTCGCTGGCTATTGCCTTCAACAGAAAAAGTTGCTATAATATATATCATATAAAGGTCTTTATATTCTTTGTTACATAACCTGAGGAGAACGACGATGAAACGGCTTTATCTCTTACTCTGTATGATCCTCGTGATCAACCTTTTCGCAAGCGTCACCCCGACGTTGGCTGCCGAGACACGCTACACCGTCCAACCGGGTGACACGCTGTACAGCATCTCACGGCGCTACAACGTCAGCGTGAGCGCGCTGGCGTCAGCCAACGGACTGACGATGAATTCGTGGTTGTACACAGGGCAGCATTTGGTGATCCCCGGCGTGGCAGCGACGCCCGCTCAGGCGCCTGCCCAGGCTCCGGCGGCAGCGCCGGCAACCGGCAACGTCTACACCGTCAAAGCAGGCGACACCTTGCTAACCATCGCTGCACGGTATGGCCTGCGGGTAAGCCAACTGGCATCGGCCAATGGGTTAGCCTGGAACGCTTGGGTCTACGCCGGGCAGCGGTTGACCATTCCTGGAGCGGCAGCGTCACCCGCCCCGGCTGCCGAAACCCCTCCGGCAGAGACACCCCCCACAACGCCCGGCGGCGTCTACGTCGTGCAGGTGGGAGACAACCTCTTCCGCATTGGACTGCGGCACGGCGTCAGCGTGCCCGCGCTCAAAGCCGCCAACGGGTTGTATTCCGACATCGTTTACGTGGGCCAAAAATTGAAAATCCCCACCCCCGGCAGCGCGCCGGTCGCGCAGCCCGTCGCCGCACCTGCGCCAGGCCACGGCGCGTCCGGCGAGAAGTGGATCGATGTGAACCTCTCGACGCAGACGATCACCGCTTATCAGGGTCAGACGGCGGTGTACTGGGCGCTGGCTTCGACAGGATTGTGGGGGACGCCCACAGTCGTCGGGACGTACTACGTTTACGCCAAATACGTCTCCGCGCCGATGTCCGGTCCGGGATACTATCTGCCAAATGTGCCGCACATTATGTACTTCTACAAAGGCTACAGCGTCCACGGCGCGTACTGGCACAACAACTTCGGCACGCCGATGAGTCACGGCTGTGTCAATCTCTCATTGCCGGATGCGGAGTGGTTCTACAACTGGGCGCCGATGGGGACGAAGGTGGTGACGCACTACTAGAAACCGCGGGTGATCCAGGTTCTCATAAAGCCAAAGCGCGCCGTGGTGATTTTACGATCACACCGGCGCGCTTTTCGAACCTTCGCAAGGGGTACTGACTTGCGACTTCAGGCTTTCAGCGGCGTGTAGGGCAACCCAAACGCCTCAGCCACAGCCTGGTAGGTCACTTTGTCCTGGTAGGTGTTGACGCCCAGAGCCAGTGCCTTGTCGGCGGCGACGGCGGCTGCAAAACCCTGATCGGCCAGTTTGACGATGTATGGCAGCGTGGCATTGGAAAGGCCGTTGATACTCGGGCCTGGCACTACCCCCGGCATATTGGCTACACAGTAGTACAAAACACCATCAACACTGTGTGGCCGTGCTCATTGAGTTGGTGCACGCCACCCGGCGTCATAGAAACGCGATATTCATTGTCCTTGATTTCTTTCCGAATGATGTATGACGCATACAATCTCAACCTGCAACGTTATTGTATGCTCGATGCCAATTCCTGATAAATCCAAGCTGAAGGCTCCCCGACATTCACACTGCCTCATACATCGCCCGCGTGTAGGCCAAACGGCGCGCAGCGGCAGCCGTGTCCAACTGGGGGAAATGGTGTTTCACCAGATCAAGGGTTTCGTGGAGCAGGTGGGTTGTATCCTGCACGGCATCGGCGTAGGGCGCTTCGAACGCCTGCCGGAAGCGCCGTTCCACGTCCATCGGCTTGATCGACATCGTCGCCAAAACCTGGTACATCCACTTGAACGTGGGGAAGTAGAGGCGGTTGAGCGCCAGCAACACCAGAAACATCGATTCCTGCTGGCGGCTGATGGCAGTATAGAAGACGGTGGGGTTGTCGCGGTAGGCCACGACGCCCAGTTGTGCAGCGTCGAACGTCGCGATGTGCTGCTGGATGTTCTTCAGGGCCAATGCATCCGGATACTGCGCGGCCTGCTGCTTCCATTGCCGGATGATCGCCCCGCCGTAAAGCGGGATGCAGGCGCGGATGGTGTCCATAAAGTTGCTGTCGCCGAAATCCGTGCTGTAGTCCTCGAGGACTGTCTTGAACACGGCCTCTTCCGCGGCGACCGTGTTATGCCATAGATCGACCTGGAACCCGTCGATCAGCAGTTGATCTTCTAGCGCCGGGCCGTCGTAGCCGTGCAGGAACTCGCCGCGCAGCGCCGCGACGAGAGCCAGGCGCATCTCGTCCGGGGGTAATTCATCCCAAAAGATAGGGAGTTCCAGATCGGAGTAGGCGTCGGCGTAGCCGCGCGCTACCGAGCCGCCGACCACAATCGCCTGCACGCCGGGGAATGTACGAATCCGCTCGCCCAGTTGCCAGGCAATGTCCAAACGCCATTGGACGTGGGGATTCGAGAGAATTGTCATCGTTCAACCTGCCTTATGGAGATATTGCCTGATCGATTGCCCGCAAGAGTGATGGGTCGCCGGGAGTATCCTGTCCCAGTTCCCAGATCATCACGCCGCCCAACTGCTGCGACAACGCATAGCGCGTTTTCTGCTGGATGGTCGCAATGCCATTGAAGTAGATGCCGCCGGCCTCGTCCACGTCCAGCGCGGGATGGTAGCGCGTGACGATCTCCGCGTAGGTGAAAGCATTGTCCCAGTGGTCGAGGCTCCGCCCATAAAACGGCACGCCGAGCAGCAGCTTTTCGGGCGGCGCGCCGCGCTCCAAAAACGCCTGGATGTCACCGGCAGCCTGCTCGAGCGTCGAATGGCGACCTTCGTGATCGTAGGCCATCACGTGGATGCGATCCACGACGGCATAAAGCTCGTCGCCCAAATCCTGCCACGCTGCCAGCGCCACACTCACCCGCAGGTGATGCGGGGCAAACGCCTGGTGGACCTCTCCGAGCAGCGCCACGTAACCCGCGCGCTCCGCGGCATTGTCGGGGAATTCCCAATCGAAATCCACACCATCCAGCCCATTTTCGAGACAGTAGGTGGTGATCGCCTGCACGGCCCGCGCCCGTAGCGCCGGATCGGTGGCGACCGCGGCGAAGTTTTGCGAGCGCTCCCACCCGCCGACGGCGACGAAGATGCGCGTCCCGTAGACTGCGCTCATCTCGCGCAGGGCGGCGGGAGTTTGCACACGTAACCTGTCGGTATCCAGTTTCCCGGAAGGGCGCAGGCTGGCGGAAAAGTAGACGATGTCGGTGACGTAGCGCCCCCACGCCGGATCGAGCGTGCGATAGTCGGGCAGGTAGCCGACGACGGCGAACTCGCGCACGGGTGGGGCGGAAGTATGCATCGACAATGGTAGCGTCGCAGAAGGCAGCGGGGGAGCCGGCAATGTGGCGGTGAGTGTCGCCGCTTTGGGCTGCGGGGTAGGGGCAGGGTGGGGTGTCTCAACTACAGAAGAAGAAGATGTGCAGGCCGGCAATACGGGTACACCCGCCTCACTTTAGACCTCCACCACCGGCATAAACATCCGCAGTCCGTCCTTCTCATCCACCACGTAGGCCACGGGCGGATACCCCAATGCCACGCGCACCAGCCACATGTCACCAATGGCGCTGCCCACGTTGAGCGCGACGCTAAAGATGACGATTAGCAAGAGCCAATCCGGAAGCGGGAGCATGAGCAACATCATCCCCACCAGGCTCAATCCCACCAACGGCGCGAGCGCGATGACAATGTAGGCATTGCGCCGGAAAGCGTAGCCAGCCGCAGTCGCGTAGAACATCATCTCTTGCCACATCACGCCGTACTTCGGGTGCGCGCCGTAAGCCCGCAGCGCCAGGCCGTGCGTCAGCTCGTGCAACACGATAGTCAGGGCGATGGCGAGGAAAGCTGCTACCATCTGCAAGAGACTTAGCTCTAGGGACACGATTCCCGGATGCCACATGCGCGCCCAGGCAAAGAACAACGGCAACGCCAGGCCCATCAATGCCAGTCCAACCAGGTTCAACACTACGAGCAGTTTTTTGTGCTGGGAGAGCTTCCAGTACAATACTTCAGCATAATTTTCGGGAAGATGAATGGGAGATATGGGTTCCTGTGTCATAACGAGATTTCATACGCCGAACGGCGCCTCCTCCACAAAACAGTCCACTTCGGCTTCATAGGCCCGCACCCGCTCGCTGGCGAGATCGTAGACCCAGCCGTGCAGGCGCAACGTTCCCGTGCGCTCGGCTTCCGCGATGAACGGGTAGCTGCGCAGGTGATCAAGTTGCAGTAAGACGTTCGCCTCGATCAGCGCGTCCAGCCGTGCAGCGTCAGCAACTTCAGGTGGAACGCGCGTCTGCGCCTCCTGCGCGTACTGCAACCAGCGCCGCAATCCAGGTTCCAACGCCTCGACGTGAGCCAACGCCTGCATTCCGCCGCAACAACTATGCCCGCACAACACAATGTCGGCGACTTTGAGGTGCAGCACGGCGTACTCCAACACCGCGGCGACCGCCATCTCGCCCTGCGCCATCGCCGAATACGGCGGCACGATGTTGGCGATGTTCCGCGTGGTGAAGACCGTTCCGGGGTGCGCGTCCAGGATGTGAGAAGGCAAGATACGCGAATCCGAACAGCCGATATAGAGCAGTGAAGGATGCTGTCCCTGCGCCAGTTCGGCCATCAACGTTGCTTCTGTCTGAAAGCACGCCTCGCGCACGCAGCGCGTTTGCATGACCAGGGTATCCACCAAAGTAACCTCCTCGAAAATAGCCTCAACGGATCGAACGGATTCAACGGAAAAATATCCGTTAAATTCCGTTGAATCCATTGAGAGAATCATTTTCGTGCTTGCATGGTGCGCGTTAGCGCCGGCGTCTCCTCGAAAATACTCCTACTTCGACGCTTAAGGCGGATCATAATCCGCCGTCCCCGCAACGTCGGATTGTGATCCAGCGAATCACTCGCCTTTATGCAAGTAGCAACAAAAAGGGTGCCACCGTGAGTGGTATGCCGCCCACGATGACACCGCTATTATGCTCCTATCTTCAAAGAAAACAAACACGCACGCGCGCCCGGCACTCCCCCCCTTAGCCTCCCAGTGGGGGGAGAGCTAGAAACGCTCGGTCTCTATTAGGGTCACTTGACCCCCAGCTAGTTCAGTTCGGCAACGCTGGCTCCTGGAAATGCGGGTTGCGCGCCAGCTTTGAATTTTCAACTCATTTGAAACACACCCATTGCCTATTGACAAAATGCTGTTTTGGCGTTACCATAATAATGATTAAGCGTTTAACCTTTTTCGTCTTTTTGTCTTCAACCTGACAAAGCGGTTTATCTTGAACCCAAAACCGAAAGTCACCCTGGAAGATATTGCCGACCGGGTCGGCGTCTCCGTCGCCACGGTCTCGCAGGCGCTCTCCGGCAAGGGGCGGATGAGCGAAACGACCCGCGCGCGCATCTTGCAGGTCGTGGAAGCCCTGGCCTACCAACCCGACCAGTACGCTCAAAACCTGGCGCGCCGCAATGCTACCCAATCCGGCGGCAAGCATTTGCGCCGCGCTAAAGGGCGCAGTGTCCCGCCGCCTGGCCTGATGGCCTTCTACGATGTTCCACAGCTACTGGAGGTGCTGAATCTGGAGCTGCAACAGCGGGAAGAAGAGGGGTACGCCGTAAACGGTTGCCGGGAGCAGGTGGAGACTTTGACCCGTCCCACCAAGCAGAAAGTGTACCGTCTGTACAACGACCTGCTGGACGCGCCAGTGCGCTCCGACTTCACATATCAAGAACCGGAGACCCTTGCCGACATCCACCGTGCGCGTCCGGAGGGTCCGCGCGCTACGTCTACCGTCATCACCTCCGCTGCGTTGTTCGAACGTATCTATGGGGCGTGGCTGGGGCGCGTGACCGGCTGCGTGTTGGGACAGCCGTTGCAGATGGGATGGTCCAAAAACAAGATCATCCAGTATTTGCGGCTAGCGGACAGTTTTCCGCTTATGGACTACGTTCCCCGACTGCTGCCGCCGCCGGCGGGGTTTGAATTCAAACCGGGGGCTGCGGGGCATTTTCGGGGCGAGATTGACGGCGCGCCAGATAACGACGATACCGATCACACCATACTGACGCTCTATCTCCTCGAGACTTACGGTCTGGATTTTACGCGGGCCGACGTGGCGACTCTCTGGCTGACACACCTCCCTTATTTCGGGACCCATACGGCTGAGCGCACCGTCTACCGCAACCTGGTTTGGAACGTTCACCCTGATGAAGCCGCCGTTTTCGTGAACCCCCAGCGGGAGTACGGGGGCGCGCGGACACGGGCCGATGTGTACGGCTACGTTGCGCCGGGCAAACCAGAACTCGCGGCGGCGTTGGCTTACAAGGACGCGACGCTTTCGCATACGAAAAACGGCGTCTACAGTGCGATGTTGATGGCGGCGATGTTGGCCTGGACTTACGTGACGGATGACATAGAGGAGATCGTTCGCGTTGGATTGTCGGAAATTCCCGGTAACTGCCGGTTGGCGGAGGCGGTTGCCGCGGTATTGGCGGCGTATCGGGCGGGCGACGATTGGGAACTGGCTTATGAACAGCTTTTGCTGAACTACGGCGCTTACTCGCCGATTCACACGCTTAACAACACGGCCTGGGTTATTTTGGCGCTGCTATATGGCGACGGGCATTTCGACCGCACGCTTGGCCTGGCCGTCGCCTGTGGGATGGACACGGGCAGCAACGCCGCCAGCGTCGGCTCGGTGATGGGCGCGCTCTATACCGCCGCGCGCATCCCGGCGCGGTGGACGGCGCCGCTCCACGATACGCTGGGTACGGCTCTCGCGCAATTTCCAGCGACGCAGATTTCCGTGTTGGCGCGCCGCGCGGCGACGCTTGCCGAGAAGGTACTATCCGATGAAAATTCTCATTGACCACCATCGCGTTCAGGATATACCCGTTCTGGAGTTCTACAATCCAGAGGCTGTCGAAAAACTGCCGGTAGTCATCCTGCTGCACGGGTTTTCGGGGCGTAAAGAGCACTGCTTTTCGCAGGGGTATCAACTGGCGCAGCGCGGCTATTACGCCGTCTCCGTTGACCTGTACCTGCACGGAGAGGCTGCCGAGGGCGAATTTGTGCCAGCGCTCGTCACTCCGCGCTTGGATGAGGTGTTGACCCATTCGGCTGAGTCCATAGCGCAACTGGTAGCCATATACGCCCAGAACGCTGTGGCCGACGGCAGCCGTATTGGCTTGCTGGGCATCTCGTTGGGCGGCGCGGTCGTTTACCAGTACTTGCCGCACCGCCATCCGCACGTCCGAACCGCCGTCGCGCAGGTTGCGGGCGCAACGCCGTTCTGGCCGCTCACTTTCCGTAAGATAAAGCAGCACTTCCCCGAATTTGGCGTCACCGCAGCCGTGCTGGACGCGGTGGAACAACGGGCGCGGGCCGAAGTGTTTTTGGAGGGCCTGAGTGATTTTCCCTTGCTGATGCAGTACGGGCAGGCCGATCCGATCGTGCCCATCGAAGAAATTCGGCGCGTCCACCGACAGATCGAAAGCCAGTATACCCGCCCGGATTTGTTGAAACTGGACGAATACCCGAACACCGCTCACGAAACGCCGCCGCTTATGTTCGAACGCGCGTGGCAATGGTTGGAGAAGTACCTTAAATCTTGATAGGGGGTATCGATGGCTACATTTGAAACCACAAAATTCGGAACTACTGAGCAGGACGTGACCTATTGCGAGATCGAGGGCCACAAACTCGCTATGGACGTCTACTACCCTGCTGCGGGCGGCCCCTGGCCAGGCGTGATCTTTGTCCACGGCGGCGGGTGGACCGAAGGCGACAAAGCGCCTCTGCCGGTAATTCCTACTGCGTATGGCTACCTGGTTGTCTCGATCAACCACCGTATGTATCCGGCCTACCGCTTTCCAGCGATGATCGAGGACGTGAAGTGCGCCATCCGCTTCCTGCGCGCTCACGCAGCCGACTACAACCTCGATCCCGACCGTATCGCCGTGATCGGGCACAGCGCGGGCGGGCACCTGGCGGCGCTGGCCGGGTTGGCCGATGAGCGCGCCGGGTGGGACGTCGGCCCTTACTGTGAGCACTCTAGCCGCGTCCAGGCGGTAGTGGCGATGTCTGCTCCTACCGATCTCGCCGGTCGATTCCCCGAAATTGTAGAAGCGCTGAGGTGCAACGTTTTTGGCGTAGAACAGTTTGTCAGCGCCAGCCCTGTGACGTACACAAGGCCGGACGCGCCGCCTTTTCTGATCATCCACGGCGAAAAAGACGAGATTGTCCCGGTGGAGCAGGCCTACCGCCTCCACGAAGCGCTGCGCAAAGCGGGCGCTTCGTCCGAGCTGCTTATTTTACAGAACGCCGGGCACGGCTTCGAACCGGTGGACGGGACGCCTGTACCTTCGTTGGAGGAAGCGCTGGCGCACATGGCGGCCTTCTTGCTGCGCGGGTTGGGCGGCCTCTAATTTGCAGGTCTGCGACTTCAGAAGGAGGAATCATGAGCGAAAAGAGCAAACAGCCGTTGGCGCGAAAATCTCATCTGCCCTTGATTTTGCTTGGGGCGACGATGACCGGTTACGGTATGCTGACGGCCCTGGTGGGAAGCTGGCTTTCTAACCAGGCGATGCGCGGTTTGATCACAGCGAGCGCGTACCGCAACCGGCTGATGGCGTTCGAACAAACCACCGGCCTGATTGCCGGTCTTCTGTTCTTCGTATTCTTCGTCTGGTGTGCAGTCCAGGCTTCTGGGGGTGTGCGCGTTGCCTTCGCCATCGGCGCAGCGGCGTCTGCTGCGCCCGTGCTGCTGGGCAGAGCAGAACGCCTGTTGTTCACGGTGATCGGCCTGCCGACGATGGGCGCCGGTAGTGTGCTGGCCGGAGCTGTGACCACCCTGGTCTTTGCTCTGCCGATGATGCTTCTGTTCATCTTGTTGGCGTGCGGGCGGCGTGTGCCACGGGGAGGCCGTTGGCTGTCGTTCGCTTCGATCTTCATCGTACTGGGGACCGCCTTTTTCCCTATCTATGTGACAGTGTTGGCTTTCCTGCTCAAGCCTGGCGATCCGGCGGTCGGGCGGATGATCCAGCTCAGCTCGCAGATCATCAAGTTGCGTTTTCTTCTGCCGGGTTTAAGCCTCCTGGGCCTGGCGTTCATCAGTATGCGTTTTGCCCGCTTGTCGCTTGAGCCGGCAGAGACTGTGCTCGAGAAAGGAGAAGTGAAATGAACCCCTTGACTGGAAAGGTATACGTAAACAGATTTATCGCGGTATTGCTATTGACGATGTTGCTCTTATCCTGCGCCAGGCCGCCCAGCCCCACGCCGCCGCCAGGCGCATCGACGGATGACGCTTTTGCCAAACTGTCGCTGGTTGTGCCCGATCGCTATGATCCGCCTATCGAGATGAGTTCCGTGATGGCGGTGGACGCCACGATCAAGTTCCTGGGCGAGAACGACATCCACAACAACGTCTGGACGCGGGCTTACGAACAGTTGCTCGGCATCAAGGTCAGCTACAAATGGGTGGTTGACGGTTCGATGTATGCCCAGAAACTGGGGCTGTCGGTCAATTCCGGCGATATTCCGGATATGTTTCGGGTCAGCCCCGCGCAATTGCACTTGTTCCAAGAGGCTGGCCTGCTCGCCGATTTGACAGACGTGTATGAGGCCGTGGCTTCGCCTAAAACGCGCGACGTGCTGATGCAGGATCCGACCTCCCTCAAAGCTGGCACGATTGCTGGCCGGTTGTGGGGCATCCCGTTGACCGATGCTGCCGTCGCTTCGGCTTCGCTGTTGTGGATCCGTCAGGATTGGATGGACAAACTGGGCATCGCCGCGCCAACCAGCATGGCCGACGTGCTCGAAATTTCACGGCGTTTTATCACCGAAGACCCGGACGGAAACAATGCGCCGGACACGATTGGCTTGTGCGTGACAAAATCCGTGTGGAGCGCGTTCGCCAATCTGTCGGGCTTCTTCAACGGCTACCACGCCTATCCCGGCATCTGGTACGAGCGCAATGGCGCCCTGGTCTACGGCTCGGTCCAGCCCGAGATGCGCGACGCCTTGCTGGCCTTACAGGAGATGTACGCTCAGGGCCAGCTCGACCGTGAGTTCGGCGTCAAAGACTCCAACCAGGTCGCCGAAACCATTGCGCAGGGCAAATGCGGGATGGAATTCGGCGTCTGGTGGAATCCCTACCATCCACTGAATCAGAGCCAGGCGAACTACCCCCATGCCTTTTGGTCGGCTTTCCCTATCCCTTCCGTGGACGACGTCCCGGCCAAAAGCCAGTACAGCTCGGCCGTCGGGGCCTTCCTTGTGGTCAGAAATGGATACGAACATCCCGAAGCGCTGCTTCGTATGGTCAATTTCTGGTCAGACAACATTCTAGGGTCGCAGGATGACGAACTGCGACAGACGTTCCTGGGCGATATTGAAAATCCCGACGTGGTGCTCTACAAATATACCCCGGTAGTGCTGTGGGAGCCGAACGCGATGATCGATGGAAGCAAGAAGTTGCGCGAGGCGCTGGCGAAAAAGGACCCTTCTGGGCTGGATCTCGACACGCAATGGCGTTACCGGATCATCCAGGCCTATTTCGAGCAGGGCACTTTGGAAGCCTGGGTGGAGGTGGCTACCAACGGGCCGAATGGGGCCGTCACAATCCTGGAACAAGTCCTCAAAGACCGGGGACAACTGAACCGCTTCTACGGCGTGCCCACCGTCACGATGGCGGAAAAAATGCCCACGCTCCAACCGATGGAAGAGGAAGTGATCACCAAAATTATCATGGGTGAGCCAATCGCTATGTTCGACCAGTTCGTGGAGAATTGGTACAGGCTGGGCGGGACAGAGATTGTCAACGAGGTTAACCTCTGGGCGGAACAGAACCCCTGATCCGGCGCTGCTACCTGGGGATAGAGCTATGTTGTTGCGTAAGAAGCTTTCACGAGAGATTCCACTGTTCGTTATGCTGACGCCGGCCGTTGTATTGGTGTTGGTGTATGCTTACGCGCCGATGGTCGGGATCGTGATGGCGTTCCAGCGCGTCCTGCCCGGCAAAGGGATTTTCGGGTCACCCTGGGTCGGGTTGGACAATTTCGCCTTTATCCTGCGGATGCCGAACATCTTGCAGGTGCTCTGGAACACGATCCGCATCGCCGGATTGAAGGCGGCGGCCGGCGTGGTTGTGCCGGTGACCGTGGCGTTGATGCTCAACAACGTCACCAGCCAGGCGTTCAAACGCACGGTGCAGACGATCATCTACCTGCCCCACTTCCTGTCCTGGGTGATCCTGGCCGGCATCTTTATCGACATCCTGTCGCCGTCGGAGGGGGTGGTGAACCATATCCTCGGCCTGGTGGGCATCCCGCCGATCTTTTTCCTGGGCAACGACAAAGTTTTCCCCTGGACGATGGTGGTGACCGATGTGTGGAAGTCGTTCGGGTTTGGCGCCATCGTCTACCTGGCGGCGTTGACCGACATCGACCCCACGCTGTACGAAGCCGCCGTGATGGATGGCGCCAGCCGACGGCAGCAAACCCGGCACATCACACTGCCAGGCATATCGGGCACTATCATTATGCTTTCTACCCTGAGCCTGGGCAACATCCTCAACGCCGGATTCGACCAAATTTTCAACCTGTATAGCCCACTGGTATACCGCACCGGCGACATCATTGACACGTTGGTGTACCGCATTGGCATCGCCAACTATCAATATGGCGTCGCCACCGCCGTTGGGCTGTTCAAGTCGGTTGTGTCGTTGCTATTGATCGGCATCGCCTACAAACTGGCCGCTAAATGGGCCGACTATCGGATTTTTTAGACGGCGTAGACGGCAGATAGAGGTTTGACCGGCAGAGGAAATCGCTGTTCGTAATTCGCAATTCTTTGAGGATGTGTTGTGATGAATGAGAGGATCGTTAAATTGCCGTTTTTCGAGAACCTGTTGAACCTGGCGGTGTTGGCGCTGCTGGGCCTGCTATGCGCTTTTCCGATTGTGCATACTCTGGCGCTCTCGTTTTCGTCTGCGTCGGCCGCTGCCAGCGGACGTGTGGCAATTTGGCCGGTCGAGTTTACGACTCAGGCTTACCAGTTCGTGTTGGAGAACCCGGCCTTCATCAAATCTTTCGGCATTTCCATCGCGCGGGTCCTGGTCGGCGCGCCGCTCAATATGCTTCTGACCATCCTGGTAGCTTATCCGCTATCGCGGTCGAAGGCCGAGTTCCGGGCGCGCGACTTCTTCGCGTGGTTTTTTCTGCTCACCGTGCTCTTCTCCGGCGGTTTGATTCCCTGGTATATGGTCATCCGCCAAACCGGACTGATCGACAAATTCTGGGCGCTCATCATCCCCGGCGCGCTGCCAGTGTTCAATGTGATCCTGCTGGCGAACTCGTTCAGGAGCATCCCCAAAGAGTTGGAGGAAGCCGCCGCTATGGACGGCGCGGGGCACTGGACCATCCTGTTCCGCGTTCTTTTGCCCCTTTCCTGGCCCATACTGGCGACGTTGACGTTGTTTGTGACGGTCGCTCACTGGAATTCGTGGTTCGATGGGTTGATTCTGATGAACTCACCGGACAAATACCCGCTGCAAAGCTATCTGCAAACCGTGGTTATCAACCCCGACCCACGGATGCTCACCGAGCGCGATCTGGCCCTGTTGCAGTTGATCAGCAACCGCACCACCCGCGCCGCCCAGATTTTCATCGCGATGGTACCGATTTTGTTGGTTTATCCGTTCCTGCAGCGCTATTTTACCGCAGGTGTTAAGTTGGGCGCCATTAAGGGGTAGACCGAGGAGTTCCTATGTGGGATTCCACACCAATGAGGACGAAAAGGATTTCCTCAACGGATTCAACGGAATTTAACGGATATTTTTCCGTTGAATCCGTTCGATCCGTTGAGACTATTTTCTAAGGAGGAGGACGATTGATGGATTTTTCTGAATTTATCGAATTTCCGATTGTGGATGGGCATGTGCATTTTATACATCCGGAACATCTGGAAGACGTGGCGGCGCTGCTCGACCGTATCGGCTGCGCGCGCGCCAACCTGGTCTGCCTGCCCAATCCCGATGGAACGAATCAAAATGCTGCCGCGCTGTACTTCAAGGAACGCTACCCGGAGCGCATCTACTTATCCGGTGCATTGGAGTACGCTCCGGCGTTGACCGATCCGGCTCGCGCCCCTGAGATTCTGGCGCGGCAGGTGGCGGCCCTCGAAGCACAAGGTTTCGATGGCCTCAAGCTGATCGAAGGCAAGCCGCAGGTGCGCAAGCTGCTGCCGTACCCGCTCGATGGGCCGTTGTATGCGGAGCTATGGGCGGCGTTGGAGAGGGCGCAGTTCCCGGTTGTGCTCCACGTCGCCGATCCGGACGAATTTTGGGACCCTGTCGCCTGTCCCTCCTGGGCGCGGCAGAGCGGGTGGGACTACTCCGATGGCAGTTATCCGACCAAAGAAAGCCTCTACGCCGAAGTGGATCACATTCTCGAACGCCATCCACGCCTCAGGCTCACGCTGGCGCACTTCTATTTTCTCTCGCGGGACCTGCCGCGCGCGGCCCGTTTCCTCGACGCCCATCCCAATGTGTGCTTCGATCTCACCCCGCATGTGGATATGTACACTGACTTCAGCCGCATTCCTGCTGTTGCGCGCGATTTTTTCCTACGCTATCAGGAGCGCATCATCTACGGCACCGATATGGACACCCGTGTTTTGCAGCGCGGCGCGCCGGGAACACAGTTGATCTTGAGCCTGTCATGGCTGATCCGCGCCTTTTTGGAGAAAGCGGAACCCTTCACCATTCCGGGCAATTCAAAAGCGACCGCGGAACGCTATCACGGCTTAGGTTTGCCGCCCGAGGTGCTGGCGAAGATTTATAGTGCTAACTTTGAGCGGATGTATGGCCTGGTGAAGTGATTTGTCTGACCAGGTCTAGTCGCTCGAGCGGAATGTGCCACAAATCCCACGACAGGGCCACCCCCTCCACGTCCGCCGCGCGCAACGCGGTCAGATCGCGTTCGAGTCGCGCGGACTTGGAACGCGCCCGCCAGCGCCTGGGTCTGCGGCAGCACGGTCTGGAGACCGTCCACAGCAGTCTGGATCATTTTTCCACAGTCACCACGATGATCCCGCTTTCCACCACGCCGAGAGCGCGATAGCGCCCCGGCTCACTCCGCCAGCGCAGGTTGAAGCCCCAGCCGTGCCAGTCCCACACGGAGAGCGCGCGGCGCTTAGCGTTCAGCCCATCGTCGGGCCGCGCGGATTCCAGCACAACCAGTTCCTCTACGCCGTCATTGTCTACATCCGCCAGTGCGATCTCGTGGATGCCGTGCGTCACGGCGGAGCCGCCCCAAATCACCTTGACCGTCCCGCCGCGATGTCCAATGATGAACGGGTGGCTCGTCAAGACGCCGGCGTCGTCTAGTTTCCAGAGCGCCGCCAGGATTTCGTAGCGCCCGTCGTCGTTGGGGTCGCCCAGGGCCACGTCCACCACGCGCCAGGCGGGATCGCTGCGCCAGATTTCGACGCCGTCCTGCAAGACACGCAGAGACTCGTTCTCGCGCAAGATCGTCTCCCGGACGCCGTCGCCGGTCAGGTCGATGGCGCCCGCGGTAAAGGGCGCGACTGCAGTAAGAGGCGCATCGGCGCCAGCAGCAGGCGCGTCCACGGCCCAACACGTCTGCCGGTCGCAGGCAAAGCCCACCTGCCGCACCGAACGCAGCAGGTGGGCTAGCGTCGCCATCCCTAGCACCGCTATGGAGAGCAATACAACGAGAAGCAAGCGCCGCATACGCTCACCACGCGGGGCGCGCGTTGGCGACGACGATGCGCGTCACAACCCAGCTTTCGCCGGTGCGCTCCAGGGTGTAGGTCACGTCCACGGTGTAGGGGCCGCGCGCGCCGATTTCTTTCATATCACCCTCGTCGCCGGTCTCAGCGGGATGCGCGTCGCGGGTATAGGCGTAAAGCGTGTCCTGCCAGGTCTCCCGCACCGTCACCACCGCCAGGTCCGCGGATTGCCGGTCGAAGGAGCGGTAGTCGGCGCCGATCCATTGCCGCCCCTCGAAGTGCTTCTCCGCTCGCAAGGCGGCAATTTCGGCGTTGATCAAGTCCAGGGCTGCGCCGCGCGCCAGATTGTTGTATTCAGATGCTACATACTGCGTGTCCAGATAGAACACGGCATTGACCCAGCCCTGCTGGAAGCGGTAAAGCGCGGTCTGCAAATCGTGATACTCGCCTTCCGACGTGTAGAAACTTCCGATCCACGCAGGTTGCGCCGGAGCAGAGCCGTCATCCAACATCGACTGCCACTTCTCGTCGGTGAGGCGGTCGTCGGCGGGCCAGGGGAATTCGTAGTACGAGAAGATGCCGCCCCTGGCGACTTGCAAGCGCAGACTGCCGTCCTCTTCGACCAGCGGGACGATGACGTGAATCTCGCTCACCCGCCCAACGCCCACCTCCAGCACGACGGGGTTGGGCACGCCATCGGCGTCAGGATCGGGATCGGTGGCGACGTCGGCGATGATCGCCGCCTGCGGATCCTCGTCCATGTAGGGAATAGCGCCGGGCTCGCCGGACGGTGTGTCGGCAGACGCCATCACCAGATGTTCCAGTTCGCCGCCGTAGTAGCGGATGCGGTGGTGTTCCTCTTCGGTGAGCGGGATGCCGGAAAGTTGTTTTTCCGCCATCGCTTTGAGCGCCAGCGCCAGGTCTTCGATGCGCGCAAGGCTGTCGGCGTCTTGTTCACCGAGCAGGCTGCGGGAGGCGAGTCCCTCACGGGTCATCGTTGCCAGCGCCGCCAGCCGGGCGTAGAACTCTGGGACCGGTTCCACGTAGCCCCGCGCCGGAACCGGATCGGGCGGGGTGGGCATCCAGCCGGCGCCCATCTCGGCGTAGGCCTGCTTGGCGTAGAGGATGGTGTCGTGTTTGAGTTCCGCCCAACTGCCCAGGGCGGTGTGTAATTGCTTGTCGCGCCAGGCGGTGGATTGCATAAAGGTCGGGTAGCCCGCGCTCGGGACTTCGATGAGCGGGTAGAAGGTGTAGAGCCAGCCATTGTAGACCGTTTCCGTCCAGTCAGCGACCGTGAGGCTGCCGGTCCAGGCGCGCATCTTGTCCATTTGCAGGGTGTAGGACATATAGCGGGTCTCGCCCATTTCGTCCAGTAGTTCGTAGGCGCGTTCCGACCCCAGCGCGGCAAAAACGTCCAGCCCTTTCGGCAGTCCGCGGCGGTCGGGTGGGAGAGGTAAGCCTACGTTACGGTAGATGAGCTGGCGGAAGATGTAGGCGTCGGGCACGAAACGCTGTCCCATAAAGCGCAGGCCCTTGGTCTGCTTGGTCTCATCATCTGTATCCCGGATGACCAGGCCGAGGATGCGCGGCGCGGGCAGCGCGTCGGCAGCGGTGATGAAAGTATCCAGGTTGGCGTCATCGGCAAGCGTTTCCAGCGTCGGATTTTCACCGTAGACGGCGTCGATCACGGGGATGTAATCGAGCGCGGTGAGGTCGTCGCTGCGCCCGACGAGGAAGGCGGTCGGATCGTAGAGGTCGGCCCACACGTCCAACGCGGGGCGTCCGCCCACCTGGGTATTGCGCAGCGCCTCCACCAACAGCAGCGCGGAGCGGGTTTCGGCCCGCCCCACCTCGGCGTTGTCCGTCTTTAGACGGAAGGTCATCCGCCCGTACCACATCATGCTCTTGAAGTAGGCTTTCAGCGCGTCGCTGCGGGTGTAGTGCCCACGCGGGATGTACTGGGTGTAATCCTCGCCGAACTCCAGGCCGGGGAAGAGCGGGGAAAACTGGATGCCGGTAGCCGCTTCGACGTTGGCGATTTCGGCTTTCGCAAGTCCAGCGGCGTAACCGGGGATGGGGAAACCGGCCTCGGCGAGCCTGCCGCTCACGCCGATAAAGGCGACGGTGCGCAGGGCGGCGTCCTCCCACGAGGTACCGCGCAATTGCTGGTACTGCGCGTCCGCCGTCTCGATCAGCGCGCGGTTGAGCGATTGCAGCATCGGGTAGAAGTATTCGACCTCGGCGGTGCGCAGTGTCTTGTCGAACATCAGGTGGTAGACGTGCAGCAGCGAGTCGCTGGTGATGAAGATGGGGACGTTAGCGTAGCGCGCTTTCTCGTAGACGGTGAAAAATTCCTTCTCCTGCAGGCCGGGGCTGGCGGCGACGCCATCACGGGCCAGGCGCGCGAGCTGATCCGCCGAAAGTGGCATGGCGACATGCACGTTGCTCAGATCAGGCGCGATAGCGGGTTGGTCGAGCGCGGGGACAACGTTCACCGGCTGCGGCTGGTACGGCGCGAAGACCGACTTGGCGCGCGGCTGCACCGCCGGGACGTCAGGGGGCGGTGTGGCCGGCGTTTCCGGCGTGATTTCGACGGTGG
>JAKJAB010000080.1 GCA_022707725.1 Chloroflexota bacterium
CCGGGATTGTGCGCTACGGCGCGGTACAGCAGGTGAAACTTCCCGCCGTCGTGGATCGCAGCAGCGTTGAGGACGGCGCTCTTTTCCCAGGGCACGTCCTTGCGAGGCGTCATGATCGGCCCGTCGCCGACGCGGTGTAAACGTAACATGTCTTTATCCCTCCGTAGTTGGGTGCGAGGCATCTATCAGTTTAGAAGGTTGCGTTGCCGCTTGATCTGTCGCTCCAAACTCTCCAGGCGTTCGACTAACGCCTGCAGGAGCAATAGAATCTGCCCAATCGTCTGTTCCGGGGTGACTTCCGCCAGCTTCCACTTTGCGATGAGATCGTCCAATTGATACGCGCCCATGGCTTTGCCTCCCTACATAAATACCGTTACCGTGTTAGTTGATATTACCATTCTACACGGTAAGCGGTTTTTGTCAAGAGGTCTGGTTATAGGAAAATCCGGCTCGTTCGGCCACCAACGACAGATATTTGCACATCGCGCGCCGTGGAGCATACGCCCCGGTTTCCCACTCGCTGACGGTCTGCTGGCGGACACCCAACTCGTCGGCCAATTGCGCCTGGCTCCACCCGGTCTGATAGCGCAGCGCCTTGACGAGGTCGCCATCCCACAGCACAATATCGCCATCACGGCGCACGGTGTACGCGCGCAACGGCTTGCGGAAGGTGACGCGCTCCGCATCGAGGTCGAGGTCCGCAGTGTGATAACCCGCGCCGATCCACGCTGCTGCCTGCGGTGATCCCTTGCTGCGATTGCCCCACCAGCCGCGATGCGTCCGCGCCGAGGGTGGGAGGGCATCCCCGATCACCACCTCGATCTCGCCGAACGTGAGCGTGATCTCATCCTGCGGCGCGCGTTGGAGGAAGTCGAGCAGGGGGGTGTATTTATTGCCTTGTGCCATACTATGCTACTCTCTTCGTGGATTCCACCACTCTTGACTGAACGATTGCGCTTCGGCGATAAAGAATTGCTTGACCTGATCCCACGCTAGATCCGTAAAAAGGTGAGGTTGCACATCGTGGTCGGCATTGTCGAACCATACCAGGCTTTCTATCGCCATTAACTCGAAATCACGGGCATAGGGATATTTGGTCCGTCCCAAAATGGGCAACTCGTCCAAGGGAACTTGTTGGAGGATAAAGTACAGGTCGTAAAAGTCTTTGCGACTTCCGCGGCTGATGAGCGCATCGAGCTTCATCAGGCCAATATCCACGACCCCGGCTATAGCGACGCCTTCTACGCTATCCGTCGGCGCGAGCAATGGATAGCTATAGCCAAAAAAGCCGACGTGCATATCGTGAATCATAAGCAGTAGATTCCCCTCGACAGCTTCCAATGCCTGTGGGTGCAAAGGGGAGAGCGCATCCAGAATCTCGCGGCGGGTTTGCTGTCCGATTTCGTCAATGCCGCCATAGCTGACGTTCCTTTGGGCGCACCGGTTGCCCCAAGCCCAGGAGTACACACCAGAGGTTGTAGCGCCGCCAGGGCAAGCGCCGTATACCCCATTGTTGGACCCAACTGGTGATGGTCTCGCGCCCGTAAACCGTGAACAACCAGTGCAGCTCTCGACGGTCTCCGTAGGCCAGGACACGCTCGATAATCAAGTGCTGGTGTTGCGCCGGGTCGAGCGATTCGATGTCATACTCCTGGAAGCAGGCTATCAGGCTGCGCGGAATGCCTGACGCTGTCGTCGGATCCGCGTTTAGCGCACTCTGTCCAATTATTTCACGTTGCAAAATCTGTACCATTGGGTTGTTATTCCGTTACGGTTTGTCTGTATTGTAGCACGTATTCGCCGCCGCTTCAAGCGCAGCGCCCGTTTTTGCTTGTCATCAGCCTCTGATTATGCTATGATGAAGCCGCATTTTCACGCGATCTACGCCGGGCAGGAGGTGCAGGTTGCCATTGCGCCTCTACAACGCTTGCGCCGGATCACAATCCGGCGCAAGCGAATTACGGTTCGGCGCGGTTTTTGTCGGGCAGAAATCCGGTTTTCCAGCTGAAAACCGGATTTCTCAATCCCCCCGGCAAGTGCTAGTGCAGCGCCGCGATCAGTTTGGCGGCTTCCTCGGGTGTGAGTTGGCCTTCCTGGACCATGCGCAACACTTGCAGGCGTTCCTCGCGCAGTTCATCTGCGGAGGGCATAGGCGGTGTGTATGCTTCAGACGGCGTCGGGGCGTGCGGCGGCGCGGGCGGGACGGGTGGTTCGGGTGGGGTGGGATACCCGCTGGCGCGTTGCCACCGGCGCTCGGCGTGTTCGGCGCGCATGCGGGCGCGCTCGGCTTCGTGCTCGGCGCTGCGGCGGGCGCGCTCGGCCTCGCGTTCGGCGGCTTGCTGCGCTTTCTCGGCGATGCGCTCGGCAGCGCGTTGCGCTTTCTCGGCAGCGCGCTCGGCGTAGCTGCGGATGCGCTCGCCGTCGATGTGGCGCAGGCCCTCTTGCAGACTGGCTTCCAACCCGGCCATAGCCTGGGAGACGCGCGCTTCGATCATCGGGCCGAGTTCGTTCAGACTGTCGAGGAAGCTGAAATCGAAGTCGAAGTCGAAGCCGAAATCCTCGTCGTAATCCACCTCCGTCCAAGCGTTTTTGATTGCTGTGCGCCCGCCGGCCCACGCCTTGATGAGGGCTGCGCCTTCGCCCAACGTCGCGGTGGTCACGCCCTCCTCCTGGCGCAGGACGAGGTCTGGGACGTTGGCGCGGACGCCGCCGCCGGCTTGCAGCTCGATGCGCGCGTTGGGTTCTTCGGGCAGGTAGATGGTGACGTTGCCGCCCGCGCGCACGGCGTACTCCATACCGGCTGCAAATGGCGGGCTTATGCGGGCGTCGCCGCCGACGTTTTCGACGCTCAACCCCTCACCACCGCCTTCCGCTCTCAGGTTGCCCACCACGTTGCCCAAAGAGATTTTGCCGTCCACGTCTTTCAAGCGCGCGTTCCCTACTACCGACGCGACGTGGACGTTTCCTTCGATCTGCGCGACGCGCAAGTTCCCGTAGACGCGCTGGAGGGCGAGCGAACCGGCGTCGGACAGCGTGGCGTTACCGTTCACCGTGTCGATGACGAGGTCGCCGCCTACGCCTTGCAGCTTGAGGTTGCCCCGCACGGCCTTGATCGTCAAATCGACGTCGCGGGGGCAGGTCAGCCGGCAGTTAGAGTTGCTTTCGATGACCAACGCGCCTTCTTTTTGCACGATGGCGATCTCTTCCCACTCCGAGCCAGAGGTTTTGGCGACGAGGATGCCTTCATCCCCGCCCACGACCGTCAGGTTGCCCAGGCACTCTTCGACGACGATCTGAGTTCCTTCTGTGATTTCGAACGTTTGGGTTGTCATTTCTTTTTTCTCCTTTTTCTAGATTTTTTCAAGAAGCTGAAGCGCCTCTTCGAGACTGATTTCCTGACGGGCGAGGCGGTCCAGAATCTCTTGATGTTGGGCTACGTCCACGGCGCGCGCGGGAGGCATCGGGGGCGCGGGTGGGTGTGGGATGGGCGGCGTCGCCGGCGGCGTCGCGGCGTCGCGCTCGCGCTTTAGCGCGCGGATGATCTCGTCCAGACGGTTGCGCACGGTGGGGTAGGAGATGCCGAGTTCGTCCTGCACGCAGTTGAGCTTGCCTTCGCAGAGCAGGAAAACCTCCACGAAATAGCGTTGTTCCGGCATAAGCCGCGAAAGGCGGTCCATTTCGAAGTGACCGCGGATCTCTGCTCCGCAGGTGCGGCAGACCAATTGGCTGACGTGCAAATCGTCGTGACAGACCGGACATTCGGTAGGAACCGGGTACATGGCTTCATCTCCTTTAGATTATTAACTCATATATTGAAAATTATAATATGTTACTTAATTTTGTCAAGGGAGTCTAAGAGAAATTGCTCATATCTCATAAAATAAACAGCCTCGGCTCAATGTCCGAGGCTATTTGTAATGGCAGGGGAACGTTGTGGAAGCTGTAAAGCGGTATCGCGCGGCTGTTCGTCAGTACCGCCTATGATCCAGTGTGAATGATCAGGCTAAACATTCAAGTCAACAGCGACCTTTTTTCAAGCAAGTCATCCATACTGCTCCTTTTTTGTCAGCAGATTAAGCAGATTTAGCAGATTAAGATAAAAAATCTGCTTGATCTGCTAAATCTGCTGTAGAAAAAGGGTGTGTTTCATTTGAGTGTAACCGAACCTGGGTACAGCTCCGATAATTAAAATCCAATCACTGTCCGTGTATTCGTTGATCAGTGCTGTGGTAACCTTACTGTACCTGAGTCTGCCTGGTTTTCAACTCATTTGAAACACACCCAAAACATTTCACCCCGATTTTTCTGTGGATTTCCACAGTAGACGCCGCCTCGACGTTCCGGTACACTTGAAGTGTGCGCGACATTGGGCGGGAACATTTCGTATAGAAAAGGCGTCTTTGCTTATGGCGGATTTCAATCCGTTTCATCTGTTGAACCCGTTGACCGTTTTTGAGGAGGGGTGATATGCATACACAAAACACAAAATCGAATCTGGGGACAACCTTGCTCTTGCTTTTCCTGGGCGCGCTGCCGCTGATTGTCCTGCTGCTGACGTTGCCGTGGTTGCTAGGCTGAGGGAAGTGTAAGGTAAACGTGGTTATCGCGTCAAGCAAAAAGCGCAAAGCCTGGTTATGCTGAAGGGGTCGTTTGAAGTCAGGTAATCGGGAGGTATCTCGAATTTCAAACGAATAAACGAATGGGCGTTTCGACAAACGCGAGTTTTTCGTTTAGCCGGGGCCTAAATTCGTTTATTCGCTACCTTATTCGTGGTCGGCCTACGTGCCTGAATCTTTACCTTACTGGAGTTTGGCGAATTTAAAAACCAGCACTACCCATAGTGATTAAACGCCTTATCCGACTACGGTATGTAGTGGCAAAATCAAAAAACGCCAAAGTCCAATACCTTAAGAGAACGATTCGATCAACAGGAGGGTGTTATGACAAGCGAGACTGCGTCTATGCCGCGCCGCAGCGGACGTTGGTTGCTGGTCGTGGCTTTGGTGTTGGGCGGATTGCTCTTCCTCGGACAATATCTGGCGTTAGCCGTGATGCATGGATTGCGTCTGGTCGGTTCGCCGCTTACCCCCATTGTTATACTGGATTTCGCCTATCTTTATCCGCTCGGCTTGCTCTTCTCCAACCCGATTATCTTCTGGATGAGTAGTGTGCTGGTTTTGGGTTTGGCTGTTTTGGCCTGGGTATGGGGACATCCTGACCGGGCGGCGCGGGTGGCTTTGCTGTTGGTTATGCTGGCAGTCGTAGCGACGCCGATGGTGCGTCATTATCGCCCGGCGGTGAAAGCGCAACCCGGCGTGACGATGCGTGTGCTGACGTTGCCTACCTTTTGGGAAAGCCCGTCCAAAGGATTCGGCGTCGGCGCGGAGGTGGCACGCTGCGCCTACGCGTTGCGTGGCTGGGACGACGATGGCAATCTATACTACACCGAGACCTGCGGTCAGCAGGTGTCCGAATGGCAATATTCGCCCGCAACGGATACCCGCACACGCCTGAGCACATCTCTGCCTGTTGATATGCGTCAACGCATTGTGAGCCGTCCCGTAGATCACGTGATGGCCAGCTTCCGCGGTGATTCGCAACTGCGGCTTGCGATTCGTGAGCCGGTGTTGCGCTCGCCCGATGGCGCGTGGGATGCGTTCGTCGCCAGACACGTCTATGGCCCGGAGGATGTGGTCGTCGTCGCTATGAGACAAGACCTGTAGACGGCGAAGGCACTTACAGTAGAACGACATGAAATGGCTTCCGAATCTGCTTTTTAGGCTTGATCGTTTGCGTTATCGCATTCTGCGCCCGGTCACGGTTGGTGTACGACTGCTTTTGCTGCGAGAAGATAAAATTTTGCTGGTGCAGCATACCTACCAGCGTCAATGGTATTTGCCCGGCGGCAGGGTGGAGCGGGGAGAGACGTTGGAGCAAGCGGCCCGCCGTGAAGCCGATGAGGAACTCGGCGCGACATTGGGCGCGTTACGCTTGTTTGGTGTGTACACCAACTTCTACGAGGGACGGAGCGATCATGTCGTTGTCTTTCTTTGCGATGACCTCACGCTGACAGGCGAGACCGACCGCGAGATCGAGCGGTTTGCATGGTTCCCGTTGGAGCAGTTGCCTGAGGGCGTCTCGCCTGGCAGTCGTCATAGAATTGCCGAGTATGTGCATTGGGATGGCAAAGCGGTTGTCGGGCTGTGGTGATATCGCTCAACTGCGTGGGGTAGCTTGCGCGCCTTGTTTGTCGATCATCATCTCCAAATGCCCGATGATGTCCATAGCGCGCTGCTCCTGCTCCGCGAGCGCCGAAAGCCATCGGTCTGCGGCGGAGTAAACGTCTTCGTCGGGCGCGGGGGTGTCAATCGCCTGCCTGAGGTCGTCTGCCGCGCCCCCGTCGAGCTGTCGCAGCATTCGCAGGATCGCCATAACGCTGTATCCGGCGCGGATCAGCATACGGATTACCCGCAACCGACTGATCTCTTCCGCGCCGTAGTAGCGATAGCCATTATCGGGATCGCGCGGCGCGTCGAGTAAGTTGTTGCGCTCCCAGTTGCGCAGCATATCCACGCTGACCCCCAGTAATACGGTGTTGGGATGACAGCCGGCGGCTTTGGCGACGTCGGAGGTGCGCAACTACTTTTTGGTCATCAGTAGCCGAAAAGCTTCTGCAAGAGCCAGCCGAGTGCTGTGAGCATACTGCCTACAAATGTTCCCCCGTCACTGCGCAGGACGACGAATGGCTCGTCCGGCACACCGAAGAACGGGCGCAGCGCCCACGCCATTTGCGTGCCGACGAAGCCGTAGATGATCAGCCACGTCGTCAGGATGCGCCACTGCCGCGCGTCGAGCGCCTGGCGTTGAACGTGGCGCATTCCCTGGCGTAGGAAACTGAGTCCCCACCAACTGCTGATCCCCAGGACGATGATGTTGAGCAAAATGAGAATCGTGTACTGCTCCCCGATCGTCAGCCAGAAGAAGAGCGAAATCGACGCGAAGGCCAGGCTCAGCGCCCCGGTGATGGTGACGGCGGCCATCATCAGTGTCGTCGTTTGCTGGAACGTCAACTGCGAGCCGTAGAGCAGGTTGAAGAAGTAGAGCGTCGGCAGGCAGATGAGCAACGTCACCAGAAATAGCATCGGGAGCTTTATCGCCGACATCAACGCCTGCATCCAGCTATGCGACATGCCGAGCACGATGCCGAAGAGCGCCAGGTAGAATAGTGAACTGAGCACCATACTGCGCAACTTCGCGCCGAGGTCGCGCTGGGTGCGGACTTCTTCGAAGAAACTCAGCCGGTCGCGCATAATCCATTCCGACATCGTGAAGATGCGCCAGAAGCCGCGCAGTTCCAGCCACGTGGGAACGATTTCGACCGCCGGTGTGGGGGCGACGGCGGGGCGGGGCGGCGTTTCCACGATGGTTGCTTCGAGCATTGCCATATCAGCCAACAACGATGTGGATTTAGTTTCTTTGGTCACGTAAGCGCCTCCTTATCTTGCACCGAACAATCGTAGTATAGCATAGCCGACGCTGCTGAAGAAATCGCTGCCTTCCAGCGCCACGCCGAAGAACGGACGCAGCGCATAGCTGAGTTGCGCGCCGATAAGGCCGTAGAGCGCCAGCCACCCCAGCAACACCAGCGAGCGCACCCCGCCGCGCGCGAATAGCTTGATCCAGCCGATGAACGTCACCCGCTCCGGCGGCTCGGTTTCGTTGGCGTACAACGCGCCTTGCACGAGGAAAATCAGGCCGAGTACCGCGCACAGCCCCAACGCGCCGATGTTGAGGAGCGCGAGGAAGTTGGCGTCGGTTCCACTGAGCAGAAAGAGCACGCTGATCGGCGTGACGCCCAGCGCCAGCACCGCTGTCACCGCTTGCGAGGTGAGAATCAGGGTAATCATCTGCAAGAAGCGCAGCCGCGAACCGAACAGTATGCTGAAGTAGTAGAGCGTCGGCAGGCAAATCAGCCCGCTGATGAGGAACAGCGCCGGCAACTTGACGATGCCCCACAGCGCCGGCCCCAGCGTCCGCCCGCTCAACGCTGCGACGCCGCCAAAGACGCTGAACCCAAGCGCGATGAGGATGAGCAAGTGCAGAATTTTGTCCGGCAAGTCCTGGTTTTGCCCAATTTCGGCGAAATACGCCGTGCGCGCGCGGAGAATACGTTCGACGATGGAAAATCCGCTCAACACGTGTTTCAGTATAGACATTGGCGCCTCCTAAAAATGACAAATGGCAAATGGCGAATGGCAGCAAAGTCAGAAAAAATCCGTCGAAATCCGTTCAATCCGTTGACATTTTTATCGCTTCCCACGCCGCAATGACCTGGGCGCGAGTTTCGTCGAGGCTGCCGCTGGTGTCGATAACGACGTCGGCGCGGGCGAGCTTCTCGGCTTGCGGCGGCTGCGCGTGGATGCGGCGCAGCGCTTCTGCGCGGGTGAGACGACGCGATTTCATCAGCCGTTTGACTTGCGCCGTCTCCGGGCACGTCGTCACCCAGATGGCGTCGTAGTCGTCGGCGACGCCGCTTTCGAGCAGCTTGATGGCTTCGACGACGACGATGGGCGCAGTGCTGGCAGCGATGCGCCGTCTCACCTCGGCGACCACGGGTGGATGCACCAGGCGCTCAAGCTGCGTCAGCGCCTCCGCATCGCTGAAGACGATGCCGCCGAGTTTGCCCCGGTCGATTGTACCGTCAGGTGCGAGAATGTCCACACCGAACGCGGCGACGACGACAGAATATGCTGCGCCATCTGGCGCCAACACGATATGTGTGAGTTGGTCTGCATCGATGACTTCCGCGCCTAACTCGGCCAACATCCGTCCGACGGTGCTCTTCCCCGTAGCGATGTTGCCTGTCAGCCCGATACGGTAGGAGGGGGTGGTAATCGGTGATTGGTAATCGGTGATTGGGGATTGGGAATTAGGAATTGACGAATCTGTCATCTTTTATCCTTCTTGATGCGCTTACTATCTATCCGAAAACTGCTGTAGCTCCCGTCTCAGGGGGGAAACCCACCCCGAGACGTAAATCCGCCCCGAAACGGGGCTTGGAGCTACTTCATTACCCATCACCAGCAACCAGCAACCAGCAACCAGCAACCAACAACCAGTAACCAGTTACCAGTAACCAGTAACCAGTTACCAGTTACCGATTACTACTCCCCAACCCTCTTAAACTCCGCGACACGCGCCCATTCCTCCAGGAGAAGGTTGAGTTCCGCTTCGATACGATGGTACTCCACGCCAAGTTTGGCGACGCGGGCAACGTCTTGGGTGCGGCCGGCGGCGTCCAGAGCGGTGGTGAGTTCTTGCATACGCACTTCCAGGGCGTGGATTTGCGTTTCCAGGCCTTCAAGCTGTTTCTGTTGGCGAGCAAAGGCGCGTTCGCGCTCGCGCCCGGCCAGGCGTTCGGCTTCTCGACGGGCGCGCGTTTCGTCCTCGCGCCGTTGCAAGGCCGGCGTGCTCCCCTTGCGGTAATCCTGATGCCACGCAGCGTAAGCGGGATAGCCCTCCGCGAAGACGTGGAGTCTGCCGTCGGCGATGGCCCACACCTGCGTGGCGATCTCGCGGATGAGATAGCGGTCGTGACTGACCAGCAGCACTGTGCCGTTGAAGTGGGTGATGACCTCTTGCAGCACTTCCTGCGACGGGATATCCAGGTGGTTGGTCGGCTCGTCCAGCAGCAGGAAGTTGGCCTTTTCCAACGTCAGGATTGCCAGGGACACCCGCGCGCGTTCGCCGCCGGAGAGCACGCCGATGTCCTTGAAGACGTCGTCTCCGCGGAAGCCGTAGCGCGCCAGGAAGTTGCGTGTCTCGGCGACGGAGGCCATACCGGCGTCGAGGAGCGTGTCGAGCACGTTTTTCCCCACAATCAGATGCTCCTGCACTTGCGCGAAGTAGCCGATATGCACCGCCGAGCCGATGCGCACCCGGCCATGGAGGGGGCGCAGCTCGCGCAGAATGGTGCGCAGCAGCGTCGTCTTGCCGGAGCCGTTCGGGCCGACCAGGGCGACGCGCTGGCGGCGGCGGATTTCGGCTTCTTCCACCGCGACCATGGGGGCGTCCGCCGTATAGCCAGCCCGCAAATCGTACAGCCCAAGCACCAGGTCGCCGCTGCGCAGCGTGGTTTGCAGGTCGATGTGGATGTGCGACTGTTCCATAGGGCGCTCTAGCCGCTCGACGCGCTCCAGCCGGCGCTGCCGACCTTTGGCCTGCGTCGTGCGTTGCCCGGCCATATAACGGCGGATGTAGTCCTCGGTTTTGGCGATCTCCTGCTGCTGCGTCTCGTAGGCCACTTGCTGTTGCCGGCGTCGGTCGGTGCGTTGTTGGACGTAAGCCGTGTAGTTGCCGCGGTAGGCGTCGATGTGGCCGAATTCCATTTCCAGCACCCGATTGGCGACGGCGTCCAGAAATTCGCGGTCGTGCCCCACGACGATGATGCCGCCTTTCCAACCCTTGAGCTGCTCTTCCAGCCACTCGATCCCTTCCAGGTCGAGGTGGTTGGTCGGTTCATCCATCAACAGCAGGTCGGGTTCTTCCAGCAACAGTCGCGCCAGCAGCGCGCGTGTCTTCTCGCCGCCGCTGAGGTGCGCCGTCGGCATAGCGAACTCGTCCTTGCGGAATCCCAGCCCGCCGAGCACCTGCCCGATGCGCGTTTCGTAAGTGAAACCGCCAGCTTGCTCGAATTTTTCCAGTAGCACGCCGTAACGGCTCAGCGCCATCTCTCGCTCCGCCTCGTTGGATGAGGCCATCTGTTCTTCCAGCCGGCGCAATGTCTCCTGCTGGGCGCGCAGATTGGCGAACACGGCCTCCATCGCCTCCCATAATGTTCCCGTCGTGTCGAAATCAGGGATTTGCGGCAGGTAGCCGATGCGGATGTCGCGCGCGCGGCTGACCGTCCCGGCGTCTGGCTCCTGCACGCCGGCGATGATGTTCAGCAGCGTGCTCTTTCCGCAGCCGTTGACGCCCACCAGCGCCACGCAATCGCCCTGGTGGACCTCGAAGGAAATCTCCGAAAAAATCTGATCCGGGCCGAAGTATTTTGCCAGATTGGATGTCGATAGTAGCGCCATAATGTTTGAATTATACCAGACTTCTCATTTGTGATTCTTGTCTAAGGCGCTATCGCGGGTATAATAAGCATATGTCGATTCGTTTCCACATGTGGGAGAATCCCCGGCGGGCTGTGGTGAATCGTTGGCTGGCGGGAGAGTACGCGAAGGTTTGCGCTAGGCCTGACGGAGGTGTACGATGCTGGGGCAGCCTGAACTGATTGATATACTCGCCCAGACGGGACTGTTCACCGATGGAAAGGTGTATCTGATTCTGAAGATCGGTCTGGCGCAAGGACACTGTATCGCTGTGGAGCCGGAAAAGTGGCCGGCGTCGTTCTGGGCCTGCATACGTGACAAGGACGAGATGACGCTGGTACTGGTTCAGGAATCCCTTGCACAGCTTCCTCCGTCTGTGAGTGCGCTGCATGTTTCGCCACCGTATCGTTTGATCACCTTCGACATCCCTTTGGAGTGGAGCGTCATCGGTTATCTGGCGGCGCTGACGTCCGTGTTGGCGGAGGCTGGAATCAGTATCTTCGCACTGTCGGCGTTCTCGAGGGATCACATTCTCGTCGCTGAGGCGAATTTCGACCGGGCGTGGGAGGTGTTGGATGCGTTCATCCATTCCTGCCGCGCGCAGGTGACCGGTTGTGAAGTTGATAGGGAGATTTTGTGAGTAGTGTTTTGTATCTGATCGGCAAGACACTTGGCAAATACGAAGTGCTCGAACACATCGGGCACGGCGGCATGTCGGAGGTCTACAAAGGTCAACACGCGCAGTTGGACCGCATGGTGGCGGTCAAAGTGCTGCATCCTTTCCTGGCGGGCGAGGAAGGTTTCGTCACCCGCTTCAAACGCGAAGCGCGCATCGTGGCTACGCTGCGCCATCCCAACATCATGCAGGTCTACGACTTCGATTATAACGAGCCACTGGACATCTACTACATGGTGATGGAGTTCATCGACGGTCCGACGCTCAAAACACGGCTGTCAGAAGGCTCGATGCCGCTGGAAGAGGCTGTACGGATCGGGATCGGGATCGCCGAGGCGCTCGATTACGCGCACCAACGCGGCATGGTGCACCGGGACGTCAAACCGGCCAACATCATGTTCATGCAAGACGGCCAGCCCGTGTTGACCGACTTTGGCATCGCCAAGATGCTGACGCTCTCCGGCCTGACCGCCAGCGGCGCGATGGTGGGGACACCCGCGTACATGGCCCCCGAAGTGGGCATGGGCCGCCAGGGCACGTCGGCTTCGGATATCTATTCGCTGGGAGTGGTGCTCTATCAGATGGTCGCCGGACAATTGCCCTTTGAGTCCGACACCCCGATGGGGATGGTGATGCAGCATATCAACGATACGCCGCCGCCCCTGAAGAAATTCGCGCCGTCGTTGCCACCTGGCCTCGAAGAGGTGATTCTCAAAGCGATGGCGAAAGCCCCTGAGGGGCGTTTTATGCGCGCGGCAGAAATGGCCGCAGCGCTGCGGCAGGTGATCGGATTGGAGGCGTATAGTGGATCGCCGGCCATAACGCCGCCGCCTGCCTCGT
>JAKJAB010000081.1 GCA_022707725.1 Chloroflexota bacterium
TCCAGGTACTGGTGGGGGGGATCAATCCGATACCCTTGTTGTTGCGCATAGCTCAGCAACTGCGCTAGCTGGCTCTCGATCGTCGTTTCCTGTTCCTGCTGGCGCGTCGAGACACGCGCGTATAACGCTACGATAGGGGTCATCTTTCTCCTCCTGAGTTGTGCTGGGGCTTAATAACTGCCGATAGGCGCGTCGCACACGCTGCACACTGTCGTAACGCGGGCGACTCACTGCCGTTATGGGGGTAGCAACTTCGCTCATCTTGGTCCTCCTGGTACTGATTTTGTAACCAGGATGCCACCAATCGAGGCAGTTGTCTACTCATCCTGACCGCCTAACACAGGAAGGTCTATTCGATTGTTAAAGTACCAGTTCTTGTCGGTTGTGTACAACTGACTGCGATCAGCCGTCAGCGTTGGTTTGCGTACAATCTTGTTTTGTACACCGAAAGGATCAAAAGACAAATCACCGACTTTCGATTATACTATAGATGATGGGCATTGGTGATTAGTAACCAGGGATCAGAGATCCTTGATCCTCCATCATCGACCCCTGTTTCGAGGAGAACGTGATGAGTGATGCTATTCCTCGCTTGTTGGCCGACGCAATGCTCGGCAAGCTGGCTCGCTGGCTGCGTATCCTGGGCTATGACACGCTGTATATGCAGGATGACGACGTCCGCATTGCGCAGCGCGCCCGCGCCGAGGGGCGCATTGTGCTCACGCGCGATCATGGCCTGGCGCAGCGGCGTGGATTGCGCACGCTCCTTATCAACGCGCAAGACCTTGACACGCAACTTGCAGAGGTGATCGCCGTACTCGGCCGGCCCGTCGACGCTGCGCCACGCTGTATGGTCTGTAACGGCAAGTTGCGGCGCATCCCCGTCGAGGTCGCACGCTCCTTTGTTCCGGCGTATGTCGCCCAGACCCAGACCCTGTTTCACCGCTGCGCCGAATGTGGTAAAATCTACTGGCAGGGGACGCATTGGCAAGGTATCGAGGGGTATTTGAATGAGGTTTGACAAATTCGCCGACCTGGCTATAATGACCAAACAGCCGAGCCTTGCAAGGGGTCGGCTCATGTTTTGTATTAGGGCCTATGACCATAGGCTTAGGGATAAGGGAGGAAAACGTGTACGCAGTGATCAAATCGGGAGGACACCAGTACAAGGCTAGCGTCGGCAGCGACCTCATTGTCGAGCGGCTTCCGTACGCGGTGGGCGCACAGGTGGAACTGGATCAGGTCTATTTGTTGGATGATGGCGAGCAGGTGTTGGTGGGGCAGCCGACGGTCGAGGGCGCGGTGGTGCGCGCGACCGTCATTGACGAATTCCGCGGTCCGAAAGTCCGCATCTTCAAGTATCGCCCCAAAGAGCGCTATCGCCGCCGCCAGGGTCATCGCCAGACGTACATGCGTCTGCGCGTTGACGATATTGTGAAGGGAGCATAGCACAATGGCACGCAAGAAAGCAACTGGAACGAACGGTCGCGATAGTCGCGCCAAGCGGCGCGGCGTCAAGAAGTACGGTGGGCAAGCCGTCATCACTGGCAATATCATCGTGCGTCAGGTAGGAATGCACATCAAGCCCGGCGTCAACGTGGGCATGGGCAAGGACTACACGCTCTTCGCGCTGGCCGATGGGCACGTCAAGTATGACGTTGTCCACGGGCGCAAGCGGGTGAACGTTGTCGTTGCTGAGGGAGGTATGGCTGCATGAAACCGCAAATTCATCCCAACTGGTATCCCGAAGCGAAGGCCATCTGCGCTTGCGGTGAGGTGTGGACGATTGGCGCGACGGTGCCGGAGTTGCACACCGATGTGTGCGCGAAATGCCACCCCTACTTCACCGGCGAGCAGCGCATCGTCGACACCGAAGGTCAGGTCGATCGCTTTATGCGTCGTCTGCAAGCCCGCGAAGAGGCGCTCCAGCAAATTGAGCAGCGCAAGGCCGCGCGCGTTTCTCCCGATCTGGCTATCAGCACACTCGAATTGGGCCGGCGGATGGAAAAATTGCTGGCTGACGCCGGGTTGGTGAAAGTCGGCGACCTGCTCGCTATTTTGGAAGAAAAGGGCGACGACGGACTGACCGATATCAAGGGTCTGGGTCTCAAGGGGCTGGCCGACTTGAAAAAGGGTCTGCGCGCGCACGGATACATCCTCCCAGGCGATCAAGCCGCCGGTAAAATGGCAACCGCCGCATAGTCATACAGACGAGGCAGGGGACAACCCCTGCCTCGTTTCATTTTCTGTTTTCCACGAGTTTTCTACTCCACGCGTTCTGTCTTCCCGTCAAATGCCGTTTTAGGGAAGGACATGAAAAATCCATAAGCAGGAGCTTCGCATGAATCAAGACTGTCGCAGTGGATCGATTGAAGTCATCTGTGGGAGTATGTTCAGCGGCAAAACCGAGGAACTTATTCGCCGCCTGCGCCGGGCGCAAATTGCGCGTCAGAAAATCCAGGTCTTCAAACCCGCTATCGATCTGCGCTACACGGACAAGGCTATCGCCTCGCATAACGGCTTGCAGGAAAACGCGATCCCCGTCAACGACAGCGCAGAACTGCTGGCCCATCTGGACGCTACGGCTGATGTCATTGCCATCGACGAGGTGCAGTTCTTCGACACGGCCATCGTCGGGGTGTGCAATACGTTGGCCGACCAGGGCAAGCGGGTGATTTGCGCCGGACTGGATATGGATTTCCGTGGTGTGCCGTTTGGTCCGATCCCCCAACTGTTGGCGATCGCCGAGCGAGTGGAGAAATTGCAGGCGATCTGTGTCGTCTGTGGCGCGGCAGCGAGCCGAACGCAGCGGCTCATCGCCGGTCAGCCGGCCTACAGCGACGACCCCGTCGTCCTGGTCGGCGCCAGCGAAGTCTACGAAGCGCGTTGTCGTGCTCATCACCAGATGCCGCAACGCCCTCGACCTGAGGAGTAATTCATGGACATTATCTTACCCAATTCCGTGGAACGCATCCTGTTGGATGAAGCCACGATCCAGCAGCGCGTTCAACAAATGGCCGACATCATCAGCACCGACTACGCCGGCCTGCGCAACGAGGAATTCCTGCTGGTTGGCGTGTTGAAAGGTTCGTTCATGTTTATGGCCGACCTCGCGCGGCGGCTCACCGTGCCGCATCGCGTCGATTTTATCGCGCTGTCCAGTTACGAGGATAGCGCCGCAACCACCGGCGCGGTGCGCATGATCATGGACACGCGCGCCGACGTCACCCGGCGGCACATCCTGATCGTGGAGGACATCGTCGATACCGGTTACACGCTGAAGTACTTGTATCGCATCTTCGGCGCGCGCCAGCCGGCCTCGCTGCGTACTGCTGTCCTCCTGAGCAAGCCCGACCGGCGCGAGGTTGAAGTCGCGGTGGATTATCTGGGATTTCAGATCCCTGATGTGTGGGTGGTGGGGTATGGGTTGGATTATGCGGATCGTTTTCGCACCCTGCCCTACATTGCGATACTCAAACCAAGCGTGTACGAATCGTAGCGGTCAGCCGTCAGTGGTCAGCTTGCAGCTAAGAAGCTGAAAGCTGATCGCTGAGAGCTATCCCCAGGAGGTCACGATGTCACTACTTGACGATGTCGAAAAAGTGTTGATTTCCGAAACTCAGATCAAGGAGCGGGTTGTCGCGTTGGCCGCCGAGATGAATGCGCTCTATACTGACGACGATCTGCCTATCCTGATTTGTATCCTCAAGGGTGCTTTTATGTTCCTCGCGGATTTTACCCGCCATCTCACTTTCCGTCACGAACTTGACTTTATGGAAATCTCCAGTTATGGGCGCGGGACGACCAGCTCGGGTACGGTGCGGATTCTTTTGGATTTGGCTTCGGATGTGCAGGGGCGTCACGTGATCATTGTTGAGGATATTGTCGACACCGGCAACACACTCACCTACATCTTGCGGAACTTTGCCGCGCGCCGGCCCGCCAGCATCCGCGTGGCGACGTTGCTCAGCAAACCGAGCCGCCGGCAGATCGAGGTCCCCCTGGACTTCGTCGGTTTCGAAGTGCCGGATGAGTTCGTCATCGGCTACGGTCTCGACTTTGCCGAGCAGTTCCGCAACTTGCCCTTCATCGGTGTGCTCAAGCCTGAAAAGTATCAAGATCTTTGAAAAAGTTGCCGCTCTCCGAAAAATCGGCTATAATACCCCTCAGTTGAGGGGTATATGGATAAAAAGCGTTTACGTTTTGTCAATCTGTTAGCGTGGGGAGGAGCGGGCCTGCTCCTCGCAGGGATCGCGTTGGGCTATCTGGGGCTGGCGCCGCAACTCGATGCGCTGTTCCACACATCCGATGTAGCCCCGGTCACCACGGTAGTGGTGACGCCTACCCCAGAAGTCATCGTGCCGCTGTTACCTTTCCAGGAGGAAGCGCCGTCCAGGCAAATTGGCGTGCCGGAAGTGACGCTGGCGCCAGAGATGACGCCTCGCCCGACGCCGACCGACGTCCCCTTCACGCAATCCGAAGAGACCACCCCTGTCGCTACATACACCCTGCCTGAGGGTGTTGTGCCGGTACGCCTCTTCATTCCGGATATTGACCTGGAAGCGCCGATTGTTCCGATTCGCTGGAAATATATCGAGATTGCGGGTGTGAAGCAGCCGATATGGGACGTTCCCAACCAACGCGCGGCCGGATGGCACGAGACATCGGCGAAGATTGGGGTGCCAGGCAATACGGTTCTGAACGGGCACAATACCTCGAATGGCGAGGTATTCCGCTATTTGTACAAGCTCAACGTTGGCGCAACGATTATGGTCGAGGCGGACAATGGCGCCACCTACACATACACCGTCACCGAAAGGCTGATTCTTCCCGAAGCGGGGCGGTCGCTTGAGGTGCGCATTCAAAATGCACAATACATCCTCCCCACGGCCGATGAGCGGCTGACGCTGGTGACGTGCCATCCTTACAACAGTCTGGCAAACCGGTTGTTGATTATTGCCCATCCGGTTGCGCTACCCACCGCCCCATCCGCACTTATGGAAGGAGATTAGCATGAACCTGTCTTTCATTCATCGCATTCGGCGCAATCACGCCCTGGAACACGCCACGCTCAATCTGCTGGGCAAACAGCACCTTGGCGCACAGGCTATGGGGATATCTGGCCCGCGCGGATTTACGATTTACACCTCGCTGACGGCGGAAGAGATCGTTCCGACCGTGATGGAGGCATTGAAACGGCTCAAAGCCGGCGAGAGCGCGTTGCGCATGCATCGCAACTGCGGCACGAATACGGTCACCACCGCGACATTGACCACATTGGCGACACTGTTGGGCATTCAGGGGACAAAGCCATCCTGGCGTAAATCCCTGGAACGGCTGCCTCACCTGATTCTGCTCAACGTGCTGGCTTTGTTGCTGGCTCCGACGTTGGCAGAGTGGGTGCAGGGAACACTCACCACCGATTCCAATCTGGCTAATGTGGAAATCGCCTCGGTGTTCACCGACTATTACCGCGGGTTGCAGCGGATTCGCGTCCTTACCCGTCAGGTCTGACGATGCTGCATTTGCTCTACGGCGAGAACGATCTCCAGCGCGAAGAGGCTCTGGCAGGCATTGTCCAACAGGCAGGGCTGACGCCGGATTTGCGTGACCTCAACACCGAGGTGCTGGAAGCGCCCGCGACGGCTGCTGCCCTGCGCCGGGCGTGTAGTACCATCCCCTTTCTGGGCGATGTGCGCATTGTGATCGCGCGCGAGCTGTTGTCGCAGACAAAGGGCCCGGCGGCCAAAGAGATCGACGAGATCGCCGCGTATTTGCCGGACCTTCCCCCTTCCACCATTTTAATCTTCTGTGAGAGCAAGGCGCTGGCGGCGAAGAACCCCGTTCTGGTGCAGGCCAAAAAACTGAGCGCGAATGTTCAGGGGTTTGCCGTTCCCAGTGCGAAAGATCTTTCTCGCTGGATCGTCGAGCGGACGAAAATGCACCGGAGCACCATCGATTACAATGCTGCTGCCCTGTTGGCGCAGAACATCGGGCCGAATCTGCGCATGCTGGATCAAGAAATCCGCAAGCTGATGCTATATCGTGGGGATAACAAACCCATCACCGTCGAGGATGTGCAGGCGATGGCGCCGTATATTCAAAGCGCCGATGTGATTTTCGCTATGGTGGATGCCATCGGCCAGCGCGATCCACGCACTGCGGCAACCCTTTTGCACCGGTTGCTGGAAGTGGGTGAGCATCCGTTGGCGATTTTTGGGATGGTCGCCCGCCAGTTTCGGCTGTTGATTCAGGTACGTTGGTTAGATGACCGTACCATGAGTGAGCCAGACATCGCGGCGCGGTTGAAGCTACACCCTTTCGTCACCGGGAAAATCCGCACGCAGGCGCAGCATTTTACACCGGAGCAGTTGCGCGCGGCTTATCAATTACTCGTGGACAGCGACCTTGCCATCAAACGGGGATTGCTGGAACCCGAAGCCGCCCTCGATCTGCTGATCGTCCAATTGACAAGCCTGTAACACAGCGCGCTTACATTGTGGGTTGCTCGGTCTTCTCTTGCCCAAGCCAGAAGTGATGGCGCAACACCCGCGCGGATGAACGCACCAGAATCCCGTTTACCTTGCGATCGCCGTCGGGTAGCAACGTGGGATGTACATAGCAGACGTTGGGTTTATCGCCGAAACGGTCGCGATATCGCTTGGCCGCTTGCGCCAACGTTCCTGCCATATCCGTCGAACCGCCATCATGCCACAAAAGTCCGATGTCCATCATATCACCTCAATCTCTCGTCATTCCACCTGCCGCGCCAGATACCAGGCGTTCAGCGATAGATCCTGGCACAGATCGAAGACGCCCTCCGGGCAGCGCACGCGAAAGAAGTGCCAGGCTCCTTTACGCTTCATCTCCGTCCACGCGCGAACGACCGCGTGCACGCGATACTGTTGCCCGCGCCACATAAATCGCTGTGGAAAGTAGTTGTGTTTGCGCGCGATGAGCCGGATTGGTTCACGGCGCGCCGCAAGATTGAACAGCATCAGTCACCTCCCAAAATCCACAAATCTGTATGGAATGTCATATCCCAAACGCGCCGCGCCTTCACGTCGATCACCTTGCCGATAGGTGCAATGTAACGCGTCATAATCTTCTGTGTGTTCCCCGGCGCGGCGAGTCGCTTCCAGGGCGTCGGCGTCCAGCCAACGTTGTCCTTATGCCATCCCAAGAGGTACTCGCCGTTGGCTTTTTGGTGGAAGACCTTCAGTGTCGGCCCGCATAAATCGGTTCCGATGAAGTCCATGCCAGGCTCCGGTTCTGCGCCGAGCGGCAGGTATTTCGTCACGATCATGTCCCCTTCGGCAGGCCACTCGGAGGTGAAGAAGACGCGCATTGTCACTTCGTCGCCTTCGAAGATACCCTCACCCTCCATACTGCTGCCGATCACGCCGAGACGGTAAACCTCGCCCGGCGTCAGCGCATCGACGTACGTCAACGCGACGTCGCCTGTACCGGCAATGACCTGCCCGGCGAATGGGGCTTCCGCCTCCGCCATCGGTTCGAAATCCAGCCCGGATAGCACCTTGTTTAGCCGCTCGCGATTGTCTTTGTGGATCATATACCGCACTCGCTCGGCCATATCGCTTAGCGCTGACTGGAAATCGTCCTCTGTGTTGGATTGCTCACCGAGTATTTGTAGCAGCACGACCAGACCGTTCTCGTGCTCGACGTTGTACTGGCCATGCAGGTAGTGAATGGTTTGCACAACACGCCGTTCGCGGCTGCGGGTATAGGGTAGATCGGTTTGCCACTCGCACAGTCGCGGCTCAGCGAACAGGGCTCGCAGTGCACTATCGCTTCTAAACGCGTCACACCGCGCCAACACCACCTTTATCCGCTCATATAGATTCGTAAAATGCGTGCCCATCGCCCCCTCGCTTATCGCTTTATTCTTCATCGCCGACAATCGTGAACGTCCGTGTAGGTTGCTGCATGCCAGACCAAGGCCAGGCGTACCCGCCATCGCTGAGAGCGGGTTGCTGCATGCCGTAATTCGGCAATCCCTGCGGCGTCACGATGACTACTGGCGGCGTCGCCATTGGCATCCGGGACGTTTGCTGTTGTTGCTGCATCTCGCGTCGCCAGATCACAATCCCGATCAAGAGCGTCGGCAGCATCGCCGCCACACCGCACGTCAGACCGATCAACAGTGCCAGCGAATCCTGGCTGAGCCGTTGGGTGACCACCACAACCAGCGCCACTGTGAAGACGATGCCGATCAAGGCCACAAAACGTCCCAGCCGCTTGCCCAAAGGTTCTCGTGTTTCCATTATGTTGCACTCCTGTATGCCAACACCGGCAACTGAGCACTATAGGGTGCGACAGTGTTGCCCAGCATCGCCATCTGTTGTTTGAGGTCCTTCTCATCGATATACGCGACCTGAAAACGGATGGGATTTTCCCCACCACTGACCGCCAGGAAATCGCCGCGCCCATTGAGCAGATGCGCGTTCGTCCCAGCTCGGCCTGAAGCAACCCGGGCATCATCCGCCGAGACCACACGCCCTACCAACCGCAGCGGGAAATTCGCCCGCATCACGCTGCTGAGGATGGCGGACGAGGGATGTTGCGTTGCCGCGATGACGTGGACGCCTGCTTGCCTGCCCCGTTGGACCAAACGTGTCAACGTATCGGCGACCGGCGCTTCGCCCTGCATCACCAGATCGGCCAGCTCATCGATGAAGATGACGATGCGCGGGACGGACGTACCCACTGCCCCATCGTTGTGCAATGCGATTGCATCATGGTTAGTGACCGGCGTTTCACCGCGCCGGTCGCGGGACTCCATCACGCGTACGACCGAGTGCAACGCCTCCACCGCCTCCGGCACATCGACGATGGGTTTGCGCGTGAGGTGTGGGATGCCGTTGAACGCCGGAAACGCGCGGCCCTTCGGATCGATGCACAACATTTGCAGCAGGCTCGGTGCGTGCGTGAGCGCCAGAGACGCCGCTATCGTCCGCAGCAGCGCCGACTTGCCCGAGCCGGTGGTGCCAGCCACGAGGATATGAGCCACTTCTGGCGCCGACAACCGCGCGAGCAACGGCGCGCCGTCGTCGGTGAGGCCCAACATCGCTGTGGCGAGTGGCATCGGCATCGCTTCAGGTAGCAGGTTGAGCAGCGTTACCGGGCGTGGGGTAGGATTGGAGAATTCCAGGATCACGCCTTCCTTGCCCCGGTCGACGTTGAGGGTAGGGACCTGCATCGCCAGCGCAAGGTCATCGGCCAGACGCTTGATCGAGGCGAAGCGAATGTTGGGCGCAGGATTCAGGAAGAAACGGATCAGCCGTGGGCCGACGGTGCCCCCCGTGACCCGTCCCGGCGTGCGATGCGCGGCCAGTACAGCCTCTACCCGGTCGGCCTGATACTCCAAGTAAGGACGAAGTGAACGCGACATTGGGACTCCTCGGAAATCTGAGAATCAACGAATTGGCGAATCAACAAATAACAAAATTGGTATTTTGAACAAATGTTCTAACCCCGAAACGAAAAAAGAACACGCCGAGGCGTGGTATGGTATTGTATAGAACACTTGTTCTATACTGATTATACAACCGGTTTTGACCCTTGTCAAGCGTTTTTTTGAAAATGTAGCAAAAACCTCTTGACAACCTCGGATAAGGGATGTATACTAAGGATAGGTTTGCATTACAAACCAGTTAATATCAATAACTAGTTATCCGTGACAACCGTGGAGGGACAATGGAAGACTTGAAGCGTATGCGCATCATTGCAGCACACTATCGCAACTTGCAGGGGTTGAGGATGTTACCGTGGTTCTTGTGGCTTTTGGTGATTGGCGCAGTGAACCCAGTCTTGGGTTTGCCGCAAGGACAGCTGGATTATCAGTGCTTGCTCATCATCCCCGGTATTGCTGTGCCGTGGCTGTTATCCAAATGGATCGGCAGGTATTACGACCGCGTCTATGGCCGGGTGGAGGGATTGCCGCCGCTCAGTCAGCCAATCGAAGTGCTGGCTGGCATTTTGTCCGTTGTCATCGTGTATGCCGGCTTTGTGATTGACACGTTCGAGTGGTTGCCCGTCAGTGTGCTGGGCCTGATGATGGCGGCGGCTTTTCTGGCAGAGTGGTGGCGGTCGGGTCGCCTTCTGAACCATAGTGTGCTGTTCGCCGCGCTCCTTGTGGTGCTCTCTTTGCTGCCGTTGGCCGGTACGCCGGGTGACGTTCACTGGTCTCACCTTTTAGGCGGCTTCATTATTCTGATCGTGCCCGGCATCATTCTGAGCCTCAGCAGTGTGCTCAAGCATATCGCGTTGGTGCGTAACCTCAAAGCTTTGTCGCAGGAGGCATCATGACCGACGCATTCGAGGCTCTGGCCGGCCTTGACAGGGTCGTCCACGAACCGGCGCGTCTGGCTCTGTTGACCGCACTCTCCGCGTGCCGCAGCGCCGATTTCGTGTCCTTGCAACGTCTGACGGGGCTGACGAAAGGCAATCTCTCCACGCATCTCTCGAAGCTGGAAGAAGCCGGGTTGGTGGAGATCGAGAAGCAGTTCATCGGCAAGAAGCCCAACACGCTCGTGCGGCTCACGCCGGAGGGACGCACGGCGATCGAGCAACACTGGCAGGCGTTGGAGCGGCTCCACCGGGATGCGCAGCGGTGGCAGTCAGTAGACGGTAGACAGTAGACGGTAGACGGGGTCAGGCGGGTAGCCAGCGGAGAGCCGTCGCGTCGATCCAGCCGTGGATGGTTTCGCCAGGGGCGGGGGGTGTTTGGCCGGGAGCTATGTCGAGGCGCAGCGTTCCTCCGTTCACAGCCAGCGTGAGCCGGAAGTAGCTGCCGTGGAACGTGCGTTGCGTCACTTGCGCGGTGAAGGTGTTGACTGTCCCTGGTTCGAGATGGATGCCCCACGGGTGGATGAGCAGTTGGCCTTCCGTACCGGGTTGTGGCAACGCTGCATTGTCCGCCATATCCAATACCCCAAACGCCGCTTCCACTTGCTGCGGATGGCGCACCCGCGCCGGGAACAGGTTCTCCAATCCCAGAAAGCGCGCTACCCAGGCATTGTGAGGACGGTCGTAGATTGTCTCCGGGCGACCGGTCTGCACGACGCGACCCGCGTTGAGCAGGATGACGCGGTCGGAGAGGGCGAACGCCTCCTCCTGGTCGTGCGTCACGGTGATGGCGGTGACACCGACGCACCGCAGGATAACGGGCAGGTCCTCGAGCAATCGCTCGCGTAGGTTGCGGTCGAGCGCGCCGAGCGGTTCGTCGAGCAGCAGCAGGCGCGGCTGCGGGGCCAGGCTGCGCGCCAGGGCCACCCGTTGGCGTTCGCCGCCGGAGAGCACGTTCACGTCGCGGTCGGCGAAGTCCTCCAGGCCGGTCAGCGCCAGCATTTCGGCGACCCGCGCGGCGATGGCGCCACGTGAGTGCCGTCGCATCCGCAGGCCGAACGCGATGTTCTGCGCCACCGTGCGGTGCGGGAACAGCGCGTAATCCTGGAACATCAGCACAACGCCGCGCCGGTGCGCGGGCAGCGCCGTCACGTCCGCCCCTTCGATGGACACGCGGCCCCGTTCCGTCGTTTCCAGCCCGGCGATGATGCGCAGCAGCGTCGTCTTGCCGCTGCCTGACGGTCCGAGCAGGCAGGCGATTTCCCCGCGTTCCACGTTGAACGTCACCCCGCGCAACAGCGGCGCGTCTTCATAGGTCTTGTGTATGTCGGTCAACTCCAAAAAGGGCATGGTTCCTCGTTGCTGGAAGCTGGATGCTCGATTCTCCATTCGCTGATTCTTCCATTCGCTGATTCTCCCATTCGCTGATTCTCCCACTCGCTCATTTACCACTCACTCCCCGGCGGGCGCAGGCTTTCGATGGCGACGAAGCCGATGACGCAGACGGCCATGAGGAGGGTTGACATCGCCAGGGCTTGGCCGTAGTTGAGGGCGCCGGCCTGCGAGAGGAAGCGGTAGATGGCGATGGGGATCGTGGGCAGTTCCGGGCGGGCGATCATCGACGTGGCGCCGAATTCACCCATGGAGACGGTGAAGGCGAAGACGGCGCCGACAGCGAGCGCGCGCCAGACGATGGGCAGGTCCACTTCTGCAAAGACGCGAGCCGGCGGCGCGCCGAGCGTAGCGGCGGCCTCGCGCAGCGACGGGCGGATGGATTGCAGGGCGGGCATGACGTTGCGCACGACGAACGGCAGTGCGACGAGGGTGTGCCCGAAGACGATGAGCGCGGGCGTGCCGCGCAGGGCCAGCGGCGGGCGGGCCATCGCCAGCAGGTAGCCCAGGCCGAGTGTGACGGCGGAGGTGCCGAGTGGCAGCATAAACAGCGCGTCCAGCATCCATCCTTGTTTGCGGCGGTAGAGCGCCGTCGCGGTGAGCATACCGAGTAATAAGGCCAGGGTCATCGTCCCCA
>JAKJAB010000082.1 GCA_022707725.1 Chloroflexota bacterium
TGCCTCCGGTACCACGCCCGAGGCTATCGAGGCGCCTACCTATACGGGCGTCCTACGCGTGGATTACGAGAACGCGCTTGACGTGCAGAGCCAGTTGGCGTTGGGCGCGCTGCGGCTGGAAGGCACAGCGGAGGCGCTGACAGCCGCACAGGCCGCGCACGCGCTTCCCTTGTGGAAAATGCTGCAGGACGACAGATCGATGCCACTGGCCGAACAACTGGCGTTGGCGAAGCAGATCGAAGGGACGCTGACGGCGGCTCAACTCACAGCGATTGCGGCCATGCAGCTTACAAGCGATGACGCGCAGGGCTGGCTCCGGGAGCAAGGCCCAGACTTGGGCATAGTTGGGCCGGGGCAGGGCGCCGCGACGATGCCGGAAGCCGGTGGTCCTGCTCCGGGCGCCGGCGGCGCCCCACAGGCAGGCGCTGGCCCAGGGATGGCGATGTCTGACGAAGATCGCGCCGCTATGCGTGAGAAGTTCGAGAATATGACCGAAGAGGAACGCGCGCAAATGCAAGCGCGATTTGGACAGGACGGCGGACGGCCAATGGATGGCGGCGCTGCGCCGGCCGGTGGGTTCGGCGGTGCGATGCCCGGTGTTTCCATAATGCTGAGGCGCGCCGTCGTCGCCTTGTTGACCGAACGCAGCGGGCCGGCTGCGGCGACTGAGCCACAACCTGTCACTGCACAAACGGCAGTGGCCGAACCTGCCGCGACTGTGATGCCGGTCGCCATAGCTACTCCGACGCCGGAGGCCGACACACCCGCGCCGATCATCACCCTGGCGCCGTGGCGCACGCCGGAGCCAAAGGTCGCTGCCACGCCGACGCCGACTGCGACAACGAGCGCCTCGACAAACACACCGGCGAAAGCTGCCGCATCTGTCTCCGGGCAAGAAGTCGCACAGGCGTATGCCGCCACCCAGACACAAGGGGCGTTGGTCCAGAAACCCGACACCGATCCTGCCCCACCGCTGACGATCGAAATTACGACCAATACCGCGGAGCCGAATCCGCTGCTCGAGGGTACTCTGATCTACCGGGTCGCCGGTTTTGTGCACAATTCGACGGATGAGACGTACGCGCTGACTGCGGTTCACGTCACATTTTTCGATGCCGACGGTTTCCGGGGCGCGTTTTACCCTTTTCCCAACAACGACAGACGCGACAAGCCCAGCGGGGAGTACATCACCCACGGCAGAATGCAAGCTGACTTTGGGTGCAGTTTGTTGGGGCCTGGCGAGTCCTGCCCGTTTGTCGCCGAACTCGCCGGACAGAATATGGCATCTTTTCTGGTTCACCCAGATGCGGTGGTGGCGGAATGGCATGAATCCGTTGGTGTGACGTTAAGCGATGTGAAGGTTGCGGATACCGGCGCGAACTACGTGCGTATCAGTGGTACGGCGACGAATCCCAATGTGTATGCGATCAAAAATGTGGTTATCTCGGCGTTGTTGTTTGACGACAGCGGACAGACGGTAAGTATGGGCACGGGTGTCGTGACCTATCTTGAGGCTGGCGCTGCTACCAACTTTGAGGTCTATGTCGCTAAAAAGGCTTATGCGAGTTATCAACTTCTCGCTCGAGCTGAACAGTCAGTCAACTGAGGCATTGCCGTTTGCTGCATCATCCATCAACGGCCCCCGCCGGGCAGCGCCTGTCGGGGGCTGTTGTGTTGAAACTTGCGTACTCCAGGACGCGTATGTAAAGCGGGATGACAACCTCACTCGGAGTGCTAATGTGGCAAAGTAAGGCACAATTAACGGTAGGAGAGAACATAATGAGCGTGAGCAATCGCAGACTTTGGAAGCTATCAGTTGTTGCCACCGTGTTGATATTCAGACTGGGTTGTGTGTTGACCGACCTGGCGATGTTGTCCCCCACGCCGGCCGCGACGCCAGTGCCCATATGGACCCCCACGCCGCTGCCGCCGATGATTACCCCCATACCTGGCAACGCGATCGATGAGAGCGTGGCCTTACAGGCTTTCCAATCGCGCATCATCGCCGTGTACAAGGCGGCCAGCCCGTCCGTGGTCAACATCGCCAACCGCAGCTACGCCTACAGCATTTTCGGGCAGGTTGTCCCGCAGGAGGGCAGCGGCTCCGGCTTTATCTACGATACCGAGGGGCACATCATCACCAACTACCACGTCATCGAAAACGCACAAGAGCTGCTGGTGACGTTTAGCACAGGGCAGGTCCATGTGGCGGAGATTGTCGGTACGGACTCGAAGAACGATCTCGCCGTCATTCGCGTCGATGCGGGGGCAGATCTGCCTGCCCCAGTCCCCCTGGCCGACTCGAGCGCGCTGGATGTGGGGCAGTTCGTGTTGGCGATTGGCAACCCTTTTGGCCTGGAACAGACGTTGACCACCGGTGTGGTCAGCGCCCTAGGCCGGGTGATCGAAAGTGAGGACGGCTTTATCGACGAGGCGATCCAATTCGACTTGTCATAACTTATAACCGCACTGTCCACTATGCAACTGGCGTTTATCCAGCGTTTGTCGCTTTCTTTGCACAACTCGCCCCGCACATCTAAAAGCTCTATCAGTTCACGCCTTAGCTTGAAGTTATCTTGCGCCGCCAAGATACCTTTTTGCACTTCGAGTCGTAACCGCATAATGTTCTCAATTTGCTGCGTACTTAGTTCTTGCTCTGTAAGTTGCGCTTGCAGGTCGGCGCGTCGATCTTCCAAGCTACTTAGGGTCACTTCCAGCGCCGTCTTTTTCTCTGTCAGAAGCTCTTGGGGAAAGTCGCCGCTCAGGTATAGGTCAAGCAAGCGCATCAGTTCTTTTTTGTGCTTCTCTATCAGTTCATCGACGGTTTGAAGCTCTTGACGTTTGGTCGGGAAAATCATACAGCGCATACTCAATTACAACCCCGCTGCGCCGCAGTTCTTGCTCAACAATCAGTTGCTTGGCGAGATCACGGGAGAGCCATCAAGTTCACGCGCTATCAGCACATCGAAAGCGCCGCTGCGCGCCAGTTCCAAGGCCTTCGCGAGTTGCGGAAGGTCAAACGTTGCCCCACTTGCGCCCCGGTCATCCTCTGCCAGTTCTGCTATCACATTCTTGAGTTTGGCGAAATCGGCGCTTGATAGCGCTACAGAACCTTAACAAACCTCATCCGATGTCACCTTCGGCGCACGCCGCCAGAGCCTGAAGCCTCACCAGGTTTCAGGCGGTGGAGAAGCGCTACTGCATAATGCTTCGCGTGTCGTTAAGTGCTATCCGGCGGCTGCACCAGAAAGCGTTGCAGTACCGGCTGAACTTGACCGAGTTTAGCGGCTAGCTCACATGCGGCAGTGAGTAATTGACAGGCATGCTCATGACGATGGCGGCGGATGACATCGGCCAGGGTTGCGCCTGGCGGGATCTCATCGGCGTGGAGCAGCCGCCATTGTAGGTAGGTCAAGGCCAGATAAACAATCGCGAACCACTTCTGCACCGCTTCGTAGGACTGCACACGAAAATCGGCTAAGCCTAAGGCTTGCTTCAGGTACCAGTTGTCTACCTCGATGGGCCAGCGTTTCTGGTAAGTACGCAGTATAGCTTGTGCGGTCAGAGTCAAATCCGTACACAAGAAATACTTAGGGCGTTGGTCCCTAGGGTGCCGCTTACTAATGAGAACACAGACGGCGTCGGGAAACTGCTTGAGATGGCCCTGCACAGTGCGGACCAGATACTCGCGCTGCCGACCGCCTGTAGTGGGTACTGTCACACGACGGTACCACCGGTGCTTGAGATCGCGGTTCCATTGAGTCAGCGATTTCCCCTCCAGCAAGCGATTGGACTTGAGCGCGCAAATGACGTGCCAGCCCTGACGCCGACAAAACTTGAGCAACTTGTTCGAGGCATACCAGCTATCGAACAACACATACACGTGATACTGCCGTGATAACTGGGCTTGCAAGGCCGCCAACATTTCGCGGGCCAAGCTATACTTACTGCGAAAGCGCAGGCGCTGCGCTTTGGGACGCTGGCGATTCAGCCGCCGCACCGTCTTCTCCCGCAAGTACAGCCGATGGGCATAGCTGTAGCTCCACTCCCCACATTGCAGCCGCACTTCGATGTACACAGCCCCATTGGTGTAGGCCGGCTTCCGTGGGGTGCTCTTGGTATGATCGTGGTGATAATCGGCCGGTTCAGGTGAGCCTATCCCCAACCGATATCCAACGCGCCATTGTGCGCCAGGTCGTAGCCGGCCGCGCCGAGGTCGCCCGGTTGCGGGAGCAGGCCGCGCAACGTGCGCGGGAAGCGTGGGCGGAGGTCGAGGCGGCGTTGTTGGGTGGAGGAAGAAATGACCGAATCTGCTAATCTCGTCCCCTTCATCATCCCTGAAGCGCACACCGCGCACATCCGGCGCAAGCTGTTCGATCTGCCCTACGCCTCTGTCTCCCCCGCGCAAAAACTCGATATCTACTGGCCGGCGGAAGGCGACGGGCCGTTCCCCGTCATCGTGTCGATTCACGGTGGAGCGTTTATGGGCGGCGACAAGCGCGACGTGCAGATCACGCCGATGCTCGAGGCGCTGGAGCGGGGCTATGCCGTGGTTGGCGTCAACTACCGCATGAGCGGCGAGGCGAAGTTCCCGGTGCTCGTGCACGACGTGAAGGCCGCGATTCGCTGGGTTCGCGCCAACGCCGCCGCTTATATGTTCGATCCCGGCAGGATCGCCGTGTGGGGTGGGGCGGCGGGCGGCTACCAGGCGTTGATGGCCGGCGTCTCGGTGGGCGTCCCGGAATTGGACGATCTGAGCCTGGGCAATCCAGAGCAACCGAGCGACGTTCAGGCGGTGGTGGCCTGGTTCCCGCCGACGAATTTCCTGTTGATGGACGCGCAGTTGGCGGAATCGGGACTCATCCCGGGCGACGTGGAGGATCACAGCGCCGCGGATTCACCCGAATCTTTGCTCCTGGGCCGCAAGACCACCACCGTCCCCGACCTGGTGCGCGCCGCCAATCCTGAGACGTACATCCGGCCCGGCGCGCCGCCGATGCTCATCCAGCACGGCCTGCTCGATGACACCGTCCCCTACCAACAGTCGGCAACCTTTGTCGCCACAGCGCGCGCGATTCTGGGCGACGATCACGTCACGCTCGACCTCATCCCTGGCGCACGGCACGGCGATCCCGCCTTCGGCGCGCCGGAGAACGTGGCGAAGGTGCTGGATTTTCTGGATAGCGTTTTGAATTCTTGATAAATGGCATTTGTGTGCCGCAGATTACGATTTGAAAGGAGAGGAAAGATGACAGAGAACAATGTACCTGAGGGAAAGTCAAACAAACAGCTAAGTATGTGGGTTGCAATCGGTGTAGCTATTGGCGCCGGTTTAGGGGTAGCTCTTGATAACATCGCCATCGGTGTGGCCATAGGACTCTGCCTTGGCGTTGCGATTGGCGCCGCGCAAAGCGCGCGCAGTAGAAAAGACTGAGAAGGAGCAAAAGCCGCCGATGTTTTACAAGTACAATCACGAAGGCTATATCCAGGCTCTTCCAGGCATCCGGCGGAAAACTCTGGTCCACGGGGACAAGACGCTGACCGCGGAATTTTACCTGGCAAAGGGCAGTCAACTGCCGCTGCACGCCCATCCGCAGGAGCAGACGGGGTACTTGATCTCAGGCCGGATACGGTTTTTCATCGGCGATGAGGTGTTCGATGCCGAACCGGGCGACAGTTGGTGCGTGCCCGGCAATGTCGAGCATCGCGCCGAAATCCTTGAGGATGCGGTGGCGGTCGAGGTGTTCTCGCCGCTGCGCGAGGATTATCTGCCCTGAAAGTCTGTTTTGTAGGGCGAATTGGAAATTCGCCCTACAATCCCAATGCCGCCAGATAACCCGGATTGATCCGGCAGGCCTCAAACCGGATGCGGTCGAGGTAATCGCGTAGCGCGTGATCCACCACGTCGCGTGACGGTCGTTGTTCGCGGATCTCTTCGAACGTCGCGCGCGGATGTTCGGCAAACGCCACGATTCGATCCCACTCTGGCGTCTTTTCGATGGAGACGACGCTGCGCTCCGTATCCAGGCGTTTGTACGTCCAGAAGCACCACCCGACGTCGTGCGCTTCCAGCAGTTCGCGGAACGCTGCGATCCACTCGTAGGTGTTCTCGCCCGATTCGCCCATCCACAAGGGGACGTTGTACTGCTCGCTGAATTCGAGGTAGGGGTCGATGAGCGTGGGGAGAACGGGATCCCAGTAGCGGTGGAACGTATAAGCCAGCTTGTCGTCGAACGGCGGGCCGAACACGCTGAAGTCGGTGTTCCATCGCGCGCCGCCGAGAAAGATGATGTGGTGGGGATCGTGGGCGCGGATGGCGGCGACGATGCGTTTGTAGAGCGGTTCCAGCTTGGGATTGAAGAAGTCGCGATCGAAGTACCCGGCAATCGGTTCGTTGAGCAGATCGTAGCCGATGATGGTAGGCTCGTCGCCATAGCGTTCGGCCAATGACGCCCACAGCGCAACCGTCAACGCCTGGCTCTCCGCACACTCGTAGAGGAAGGGATAGCCCCAACTATCGTCGATGTTGTCGCCGGTCTGCCCGCCGGGCGCGCCGTGCATATCCAGGATAACGTACAGCCCTTCGGCCTTGCACCACGCCACCAGGCGATCCAGGCACTCGAAGCCTACGCCAGTCAAACGGCGCGGCTCGTCCTCGGTCACGAACAAGCGCCAGTTGAAGGGCACGCGCACGTGGTTGAATCCCGCCTGTTTGAGGAAGCGGACGTCTTCGTGGGTGATGAACTGCGCGTACCACGTCCGCCAGAACGCGCGCGCCGCTTCCTCGCCGATGAGTTGGCAGATCACTTCGTTGATCAGCCTCGGCGAGTTGGCCCGCCGGAAGCCCCACATATAGCCTTCGGGCAGCAGCCAGTTGCCGATGCCGATCCCTTTCAGCAGCAGAGGTCGCCCATCGATACCGATGATGCGTCTGCCTTCGATGGTCACAAAAGCCGGATTCTCAGACATTATGGAATCAAGGCGTTCAAGAGCGGCGCAACCCACCGATCCTGATCGATATCATAGACGACAAAGTCCGAATCGAATTGCCAGTAGCTCCAACTCCATCCAAGGGACTCCGCGTGACGGGCCAGCGTGGCGGTGTAGCGCGCGCGGGAGGCCATATCCGCCTTTTCATACGCGCCGAACTCACCGAGGTAGATGGGCCGCTGCTGCCGTTCCGCCCACGCCTGCACGGTACCCAGGTCGCGCGCGATGGCCTGCTCTTCTTCCGGCGTACCGTCCCACGTCACGTTGCTGCGATCGCGGAATTCCGACCAGGGCGCGCCCTGGTGCGTGAACGGCATCGGATGGTAGTAATGGACGGTGACGATAATGTTGCGATCCGCCTCCGGCAACACCAGGTCTTCGATGTAGTCTATCCCGTTCCAGAACGCCGGGCCGATGATGAGCGTGCGGGCGGGATTGGTGCGGCGGACGATGTTGTACGGCTCGATGAGGAACTCATTCCACAACGCCACCGTCAACGCACCGTTCGGCTCGTTCAACAGCTCGAAAAACACCGTGTCTGGGGTGTTTTGGTAGCGTGGGGCCAACTGCTCCCACACCGCCAGATATTTGGCCTTCAAGCCCGCGAAGTCCCGCGCCATCGCGGTGAACTCGTGCATATCCAGGATGGCAATCAAGTCGTTGTCCAGCGTTTGCGCCACCGCCCAATCGAGCGTTTCCAGCCATGCCGGGTTGATCGCGTAATCGGGCGCATCACTCATGAATTCGAACGGGTGCAGGTTGATACGCACATGGTCGAAACCGGCCTCCTTGATCAGCCTGAAGTGCTTGGCCTGCATCCGGGCCTCTGCCCGCGACCGCCACAAAGGGTCGTAGCCGATGATGTTGACGCCCCGGCCCAAGCGTTGATTCTGCGAAAAAGCGTCGGTGTTGTTTTGCATCGTATTTCTCCTAAAAATGAGCTACAAAGCGGATTTGCCTATATCATACTTCACCCTTCCGCCAATGCAAACTGCTGGCGGCACAAATCCGGCAAAGAGTCATGTTCTCATCCCACTGGACAAAAGCCACAAAACCGATATGATCGTATTAGTTGCGAGTGGCGAGTGGCGAGTAGCGAGTGGCGAGAAAGGCAATATGACCTAGCTCTTCACTCTTCACTCTTCACTCTTCACTCTTCACTCATAATTCATTCCTAATTTCCCAGCGAGGTGACTATGAAAATCGTCGTAACAGGTGGTGCAGGGTTTATCGGATCGCACGTCGTGGATGCTTACGTCGCGGCGGGGCACGAGGTGATTATCATCGACAGCTTGTGGGAGGAAGGCGGGGGGCGTATGAAGAATGTCAATCCCCAGGCGCGCTTCTACCAACTGGACATCCGCAGCACTGAGGCGGCAGACCTGATCCGCCGTGAGAAGCCGGAGGTGCTCAACCACCACGCCGCGCAGCACTCGGTGAAGATTTCCACCGACAAGCCAAAGCTGGATGCGGACGTCAACGTGGTGGGCTTGATCAACCTGCTCGAGGCGTGTGTGGACGCGGGCGTGCGCAAGGTCATCTTCGCGGGCAGTGGCGCCAGTTATGGGACGGCGGAACATCTGCCGATTGACGAGCAGACACCGCAGCGGCCGCAATCGCCCTACGGCATCACGAAGATGGTCACAGAACATTATCTGCGCTATTACCAGCAGACGAAGGGCCTGGATTATACGATTTTTCGTTACGGCAACGTCTTCGGGCCGCGCCAGGATCCTAACGGTGAGGCGGGTGTGATCGCCATTTTTGCCAACCGCATCCTCAAGAAAATGGACGTGCGCATCGATTGGGACGGCGAGCAACAGAAGGACTACGTCTATGTGGGGGATGTGGCGGCGGCGAACGCGCTGGCGCTTTCCGCGGGGGACAACGACATCTTCTGCATCGCCAGCGGTGGCGGAACGTCGGTCAACGAGCTGTACCGGCAGTTGTGTGACATCATTGGTTTCGCCGCGCCGGTCGTCAAGGCGCCGATGCGGCCCGGCGACATCTACCTGTCGTACTTCGATTGCGCGAAGGCGCAGCGCGTGTTGGGCTGGCAACCCCAGACCGGATTGCGCGCAGGGTTACAGGCTGTGGTCGATGCGCTGAGGTAACTATGAAAAAACGGATGATGTTTCTGTGTCTTGGATGGCTCGCACTCACGTTGTTTTTGACGGCTTGCCGTCCTGCCGCGACGCCGGATGGCGCCGAGACACAGCCTCCGGCAACCTCGCCAGCAGTGGACGACACACAACCTACGGCGACGCGACCAGCCGCCACTCCCACGGCGATCCCTTCCCCGACTCCGACGCCGCAACCGACGCTTGCGCCGCCTGCCGTCCCGCTTGACCGTATTGCGCAGGGACGGCGGCTGGGACGCGGCGTCAACCTCGGCAACGCGCTCGAAGCGCCCAAAGAAGGTGAGTGGGGGATGGTGTTGCAGAAAGAGTACTTCCGGCTCATCGCCGAAGCAGGTTTCGACACGATCCGCGTGCCCATCCGCTGGTCGACGCACGCCCTGGAGACGCCACCCTACACTGTGGACGAGGACTTCTTCCAGCGGGTCGATTGGGTCATCGAGAACGGGCTGGCAAACGGGCTGAACGTCGTCATCAATATGCACCACTATGAGGAGATATTCGAGGCCCCTTCGGCCCACACAGAGCGCTTCATCGCTATCTGGGAGCAAATTGTGTCGCGCTACAAGGATAAGCCCGATAACGTCTACTTCGAACCGCTCAACGAACCACACGGCAACCTCACGCAGGATAAGTGGATGCGCATCCTCGGCGATACGATTCTGGCGATTCGTCGCATCGACAACCGGCACACGATCGTCGTCACCGGGGCGGAGTGGGGGGGCTACCACGGGTTGCAGAGCCTACGTCTGCCCGAAGGCGAAGAAAACTACGTCTGCACCTTTCACTCTTACGAGCCGATGTTGTTTACGCATCAAGGCGCAACCTGGGCGGGCGCCGGCTACCAAACGCTCGGTGTGACGTGGCCCGGTCCGCCGGCGACGCCCGTGGTGATGGACCCGGAAGCGGAGAAAGTGAGTTGGGTGTTCTCGTGGTTCAGGCAGTACAACACCTATCCCTATGAGACCAATCCTGCCGGGCCAAAACCCATCCGCGATGCGTTCGATCGGGCTGTCAGAGCGGCTGAACAGCGGGGCTGCGCGCTGTGGTTGGGTGAGTTTGGCGCGTTCGAGCAGGCCGATATGCAGTCGCGCATCGCCTGGACGACCTTCGTGCGCGAAGAGGCCGAAGCGCGCGGGATGTCCTGGGCGTACTGGGAATTCGGTTCAGGCTTCGGCGTCTACGACCGCGCGGCGGGCCGGTGGCACGAGGGGCTGCTCAAGGCCTTGATTCCTGAGGTAAGAAGCCAGGATTGACCATTTGTAGAAGAGCCGCCGGCGCACACCATGTAGCACAAGAATAAGAACTTCCGTGTGTTTCGTGTATTCCGTGGTTTATTTTCGAAAAAGAGGTAATACGATGAATCACCATACAGTCCAAAACCAAAACACTCGCCAAACCCTGACGCGCCGTGAGTTCTTACGAGTTGCGGGTGTCACTGCGGGCGCGCTGCTCGTTGGCTGTGCGCCGCAGCCTCAGCCGACCACGCCGCCGACTGGGGCTGCGCCTGTGGCGGTAACCGGTGCGCGCAAGGCGCAGGTTGCCATCGCCCAGGCGAAGACTTACGATTCCAAAGTGTTGTACGACAAAATCCGCGATATGCTCGACAGCCTGGGCGGATTGGGTGACATTGTCCGGCCCGGCGCGCGCGTGGCGATCAAGACCAACCTGACCGGCGGCGCGTATTGGGAAGGCAAGACGCGCGGACTTCCTGGCACAGAAACCTTCGTCACGCATCCGGAGGTGGTCAGGGCGTTGGGCAAGCTCGTGCTCGACGCCGGCGCCAAGGAGCTGTACATCGTGGAGGCGGTCTATGAGTGGGAGTCCTACACGGTCTGGGGCTACGATGCCGTGGCGAAGGAACTCGGCGCGACGTTGATCGACCTGAACGCCAAAGCCCCCTATCCCGATTTCGCCAAAACACCTGTCCCCGACGGCGGCAAACTCTACAACGAGTTCACCTTCAACCACCTCCTGGAAGAGATCGACACGTTTATGTCCGTTTCCAAGATGAAGTGTCACTGGATCGCGGGCGTCACCCACACGATGAAGAACCTGTTCGGCCTGGCGCCCCTCCAGTTTTACCGGGCCGGTGCGCAGGATACGTATCGTTCAGGCTTCCACGGACCAAACGACGAGACCGCCGGACAACGCGTCCCGCAGATCATCACCGATCTGAACCGCGCGCGCCCGCTGCACTTGGGCCTGGTGGACGGCATCAAAACCACCGAATCCGGGGAAGGTCCCTGGATTGAGGGTGTGAAGCCGCTCGAACCGGGTGTGCTGTTCGCCGGCAAGGATGTGGTGGCGACGGATGCGGTGGCGACGGCGGCGATGGGCTTCGATCCCACGGCGGCGGCGGGGAGCACGCCGTTCATCCGCGGCCTCAATCACATCCAACTCGCGCACGATTTGGGATTGGGCACGAATCGCCTTGAGGAGATCCAGATACTCGGTCCGTCCATCAAGGATGTCACGACCAAGTTCAGGGCTGCGCTCGGGTAAGGGAATTTGTAAGCCGAGACCACAAAAGTAAGCACAGACGGATTCCTCTTGACAAACCCTTGCTATCTGTGTTATACTAGGCTTTGGAAGCGCTTCCAAACCGCGTGGGCGGAGAATCGGGGTACTCACACTCCGTTTACAACTCAACCAATGACTGCTTGACGACTAGACTGATGACTATTTGCGAGGAGGCTTTGCACTTCAATGACATCTTCTTATCTTGAGTATGAATTGCGTGATGGTTACATCCACAACTGGCTGGTCGCTGGCCCACAGGCGATAGCTATTCCCGACCCTGACCGCTACACAGGCGGGGAACCGGAGCGCAAGCTCCAAATCGCACAGCAGTACTACACGCCGAAAAATCTTATCCAACAGACTCCGATTGATCGAGCTTCATTCGCCATTGATGACATCACCTTGACTTGGCGGTACGTCCGTTGCCTCGACGATCATTTCGTCGATCACTCCACGTTTCATCACACCTGGCATTACCTGTGCGCCTGGGCCTATACGCAGCTTCACGTATGGGACGAACAGGAAGTCACCTTCATCATTACGACGAACGGTCCGGCGGACGTGTGGGTTAACGGAGAGCACGT
>JAKJAB010000083.1:0-4560 GCA_022707725.1 Chloroflexota bacterium
CACAACTCAGCAGGAGAAAGAAGCGTTTACGTAGGGACACCGGTGCTAAAGCCCACTCATCAAACCGCCCGCCAGTACGCCGAACAGCCCGATGACCATCGAGACTGCCATGATGATGGCGACAAAGGCAATGGTCAAGAGGAAGAAGTTGCCCAATTCGGTACCGGTCACAATTTTCTCCGATTCAGGGGCCGGTGCTTGCGCCACAATATCTTCCAGGGCGGCATCTGCGTCGAGTGCGCGTTCTGCTGTCCAGGCCAAATCGAAGCTTTCGGTGCGCACGCGGAGATCGAAATACAGCAGTGTTTGCGCCGCGAGTTGGAACGGCACATAAATCAGGGTCATCACCAGTGTCACCAGCGATTCAATGACACTTGAGACGACAATCGCTGTCGTGGGATTTTGCGCCGTGAGGCTGGTGGTCGCGTATTGCAGTGCCCAGTTGATGAGCGCTGTCGGTCCACTGACAATGACCAGAGCGAAGACGGTGAGGAGCGCGATAAAGCCCACGACCCACCAGAACCGTCGCCGAGTCAGGTCCCACCCTCGGCGTATAGCGTCTCCGGGAGTTTGTCTTTCCAGGACGACGATAGCCGGAACGATTTGCAACACAATCGCCGAGAGGAAGAAGATCATGCCAAAACCGGTGAACCACCCGACGCAGGGAACGATCACCCAAAAAAGCCACAGAGCAATAGTGATCAGGCCCCCTAACAAAAGTGCGACTACGACTTTGGACCAGGATTTGCCGACTTTGCGGTAAGCGTCGATGAAGCTAAGCGGCTCGCCGAGATAGTCGCCTGCGACAGCGCGCGTCAGGGCAGCAGTGGCAAGGCCGCGCATAAAGATCAGGCCGATGATACCGAGGACCAATCCCCACCCAAAGCTCGGGCTGAGTAAGTTCCAGGCGCTTTCGGGAGAGCCGGTGTAATTATAGGCATTGGCAAGCATCTGGTTGGTGGAGAGTATCGTGGTAAGCAGCGTGAGCAGCGTCAGTGGAATCTGAACGACGGCGATAATGCCGATGAAGGTGAAGAAATTCCGGCGATAGAGCCGAAAAGCATGATCCAACAACTCTCCCATGCCCAAGGGTCGAAGTCTGGTAACCCGTGCTGTTGTCATTTGAGGGCCTCCATCATTCAAAGTATACTGCTAGATATTGTAGCACAGTTTTTGAAGGATGGTGCGAATTTGATAGACGGTTGCTTGAATTTGCTTTGAATATAATGCAGAATCGTGATATGATGTGCTTTGAACTGACTTCTTGCATTCTGTATCGAGTCCGAAGGAGGGTGCGATACAGCCCCGATAATGAAATGCTGGCGCCGGATCATAATCCGGCGCTGCGGGGACGGCGGATTGTGATTCGCCTTAAGCGTTGAAGTAGAGCTAATTTCACAGGAGGATTTCCCATGCGCTTCGGTATTATGACCATGCAGATGAAAGAGTTGATTCCTGCCGGGTTGAGTCCGCAGGAGATGATGGGCTACATTGCCACGTTCGAGAACGCCACGCTGGTGCGCAAGTTGCACGCGCACGGTTTCAGCCTGGTCGAATTGGGCGGCGATCTCACGATGTTCATGCCGCAGACGTTCGCTCCGCCGGCCATCGAGCGACTGGCGGCGCTGAAGGCAGAGTTGGGGCTGGCGTACACCGTTCACCTGCCGTTGTGGTCCGTGGAACCCTCGACGCCGCTGACGCCCGTACGCCACGGCTCGGCCCGCGCTCTCATCGATGTTGTCCGCGCGGTGCAGCCGCTGGAGCCGGAAGTCTACGTGCTGCACGCCACCGGCGCGCTTGCCGCGGAGTTCTACCGGATGAAATTGCCTGAATTGGGTAGGGCTATGCTGATGCGACAGTTCCAGGCCGGAGCGATGGAGAGCATCCACACCATCCTGAGCGAGACCGGCATTCCCAGCCGCCAACTGGCAATCGAGACGATCGAATTCCCACTCGATCTCACGCTGGAGATGGCGGAGAAATTCGACCTGTCGATTTGTCTCGACGTGGGGCACGTGCTGTCGGGCTTCTCCGGCGACGTAGAATTGTTCGACGCGCTGGAACTGTGCCTGCCGCGCATGGCCGAAATCCACCTGCACGATGCGCCCATTCCAGCGTCGCAGCAGGAGATTGTCTATGGTAAGGATCACAGCGTCCTGGGCACCGGCGATCTGGATTTGCCGCGCTTCATCGACCGGTTGACTGAAGTGAATTTCAACGGCCCGATCATCTTCGAGTTGGAGATCGAAGAAGCGTTGGCGTCGTTGGATGTCATCCGCGCCGTGCGCCCCGCCGTGCTATAGGTAGAATTCCACATCAACTAACACGAACGTGCTTGCACCGGATCACAATCCGGCGTTGCGGAAACGGCGGATTGTGATCCGCCTTAAGCGTTGAAATAAGGTTGTTTTTAGAAGAGGCTAACCGATGAAAAAAGACATGCGCTGGTATGATTATCTGACGATCAACTCGTATTGGCTCGGGCTGAACATGGCCTCTGGCATCATCACGCCGGTTTTGTTGCCCTATCTGGTGCTGCTCTTCATGCCGCCGGAGCAGAAGAATACCTATCTGGCGACGGTGCGTGTCATCGGCCTGGCGGTGGCGATGCTGGTGCAGCCGCTCGCCGGGATGCTGAGCGATCGCAACACGTCCCGTTATGGACGCCGGCGCCCGTATATCGTGGTCGGCGCGGTCTTCAACATTCTTTTCCTGACCATCGTCGGCGCGTCGCCGTCGTTTATCGGGTCTGCCTCGGATGGCTTCTTTGGACGGGCGTTTGGCGTGACGACGGCCTACGCGGTGCTGTTGATCGGCATCGTGGTGCTGCAAATCTCATCGAACGTGGCGCACGGCGCGCTGCAAGGCCTGATCCCCGACCTGGTGCCCGAACACCAGCGCGGGCGCGCGTCGGGCGTCAAGGCCGTCTTCGAACTGCTCCCTGTCTTCCTCGTGCTTTTCATCGGTCCGTTGGTGGACGATGGAAAGGTCGGGCTGGTGGTGGGTATCATCAGCGCGGGATTCGTGCTCACGACGTTGACGACGGTGCTTTTTGTTCACGAGGAGCCGCTGCGCGAGAAGCCCGCCGGCGGCGTCGGCGAGGCGGCGCTGCGGTTGGTGTTCCTCACGGCGATTTTCGTCACGGTGACGCGCTTCGCGATATGGTTGGTCACGGCCAGCGGCGATTTGGTCACGGCGCGCGGCGCGACGATTGGTGTGCAGGTGGCCTTCGTTGGCCTGATGGGACTGATTGGGATGGCAGGCTCGATCTTTGCGGGCGTCTACCTGGGCGCATGGGTGGGCATCGGGGCGGAGGCGCGCCAGCAGAAGAGCTTCATCTGGTGGATCGTCAACCGGCTGCTCTTCCTGGCGTCCGTCACCTCAGTGCAGGGCTTTGCGCAGTACTATCTGGCGGACGTCCTTCACGCGCCGAAACCGGCCTCGGCGACGACGATGTTGATGGCAGCGGTGGCGGGTTTCCTTATCCCCTCGGCGCTGGGCGGCGGTTATCTCGCCGACCGCATCGGGCGCAAGAGACTGGTGGTACTGGCGGGTCTCGTCGCAGCGGGCGGAACGGTACTGCTGCTCTTTGCGACGGCTATGCCAGGGGTGGTTATCGCCGGCTGCATCATTGGCCTGGGCGCGGGCACATTCATGGCGACGAACTGGGCGCTCGGCACAGACCTCGCGCCGAAGCAGGACGCCGGGCGCTACCTGGGCATCTCTAACCTGGCAGGGGCGGGCGCGGGGATCGTCGGCGCGGGCCTCGGCGGGCCGCTGGCCGACTTCTTCAACGCGCTGCGACCGGGATTGGGTTATCTCGTCATCTTCGCGCTGTACGCGGCGCTTTTTGTGTTGTCATCGCTCACCTTGGCGCGGGTGAAGACGCCAAACGGCGAGTGATGACGAAAAGTGCGGACCCGAAAGGTCTTCTGAAACCTTTCTAGTCTACGGGCGCGGGAGGAAATCTTTGAGCGTTGTCGCTTTGACCTGTCTGTCTATGGACCTTTACGTTGCCCAGGGCCTTGAATTTGTCGGTGGCAACGCGCTCAACGTCGCCACGCAATGCCGGCGCAGCGGCGTGGAACGTGTCGCCGTGGTTGGCGCGGTGGGGAACGATGCTTACGCGGACCCGATCCTCGATCATCTGCGCGCCGAAGCCATCGATGCCAGCCACGTTTACCGTCTCGACGGCGCGACTGCGACGCACAAACTCTATCTTACCGACGGCGATCGCCAGGATCCGCCGGATGCGTGGCAGGGCGGCGTGTTCGATGTGTTCCGGCTCTCCGACGCGGATTGGGATTTCGTGAACACGTTCGATGCGGCAGCGATAGGGGCGTTCGATCCGAATTTCGCGGCGGCTGTGACGCGGTTGGATCCACGCTGCAAGCTCGTGGCGGACTTTCTCGACACCCGTGACTTCGCTCACCTGGAGAAGCATATCGACCCTATCGACATTGCCGTGTTGAGCGGCCTGTATGAGGACGTGGAGCGCGCCAGAGCCTTGTCGGCGGGACGCGAAATTCTCATCCTCGTCACACTTGGCGTGGAAGGCTG
>JAKJAB010000083.1:4570-11879 GCA_022707725.1 Chloroflexota bacterium
ACGGCGAAGCCCATTTCCAGCCTGCGCTCCCTGTCGCCAACGTGGTAGACACCACCGGCTGCGGGGATGCTTTGCAAGGCGCGTTCATCGTCTCCTGGTTCCAGGACGCCGATGTGCTCGAAGCATTACAGGCCGGCGCAGAAGCCGCCGCGCACACTCTGACGCACTTCGGCGGCGTGTAACCTTGTGTGGGAAAGCATTTGTCAACGGATCGAACAGATCTCAACAGATTCTCTCTTTACTCTTTACTCTTAACTCATTTCTCTTACCGGAGGTTATCGTGGACGAAAAAATGACACTACCCAAAATCGCATTAGGAAAGACCGGTTTCACCCTCAGCCGTTTGGGGATTGGCGGCTTTCACCAGGTCGAGATTTCGACGGATGTTGTGGCGCAGGTGGTGGACGCGTTCCTGGAGGCCGGGGGCAACTACATCGAAACAGCGCGTAGCTATGGCAACGGCGTGTCGGAGGAGAAGCTGGGCCGCGTGCTCGAGGGCCGCCGCGATAAGGTGGTGCTCTCCAGCAAGAGCAACAAACGCGACGGTGAGGGTATTCGCCGTGAGTTAGAAGCATCCCTGACCGCGTTGCGCACCGACCACATCGAGTTCTACTTCTTCCACGGTGTCAATACGATGGCAGAACTGGACGCGATCACCGGGCCGGGCGGCGCGCTCGATGCGCTGCTCGAAGCGAAAGACGAGGGCCTCATCAGTGGCCTGGGCTTCAGCAGTCACCGCCCGCCGCAGCTATACCTCGAGGCGCTCGAACGCCTGCCGCTCTCGGTCATCCTCATCTGGGACAACTACCTTGAAGAGCAGTTCATGCCCGAAATTCAGCGCGAGGTCTATCCGTTGGCGCGTGAAAAGGGTGTGGGCATCACGGCGATGAAACCGCTTGCCGACGGGTTTCTCTATCAAGCGCCGGAACTCGCGCTGCGCTACGCGCTCGGCTCCGGCTCCGACGTTCTCATCTGCGGGACGAACGCCGTCGAACACGTGCAGCAAGCGGTTGCCGCGATCGCCAAAGGGCCGCTGAACGCCGAGGAGCGCGCGGCAGCATTGCGCGATGCGCCGGAGCTGGGGCGCTACGTCTGCCGTCAATGCGGCGGCTGTTCCACTGATCTGATGGCGCTCTTCCGCCTGGAAGGCTACGTGGATCGCCAGATGATCGACTACCTGCCGCACGACCCGGCGAACTACGCGCTGCGCTTGCGGCTCGCCGGCTGGTTCGACATGGCGGACATCGCGCGCGAGCGCTTCGCGGCGGCGGGGTGGGATGCGGATGCGCTCGTCGCGGAGGCGGAGGGCGTCGCCTGCCCTTACGATATCGACGTGGCGCGCAAGGCGCGTCTCGCGTTGGGGAAATTGCGGCAGGAGGAGGTAAATCTGCTATAATGGGTTTAGATCGTTCTGATTTCGCAATTGTGGAGCGTTATGAACAAACATAAACTTTTACGCAAAATTCTGAATGCGCCACAGAACGTCAAATTCCACGAAATGATTGCATTGGTTGCTGCTTTTGGATTTGAGCTAATGCGCGTCAGCGGCAGTCACCACATTTTGTCGCATCCTGACGTGCCAGAATTGGTCAATCTGCAGAATGTGAATGGGCAAGCCAAACCGTATCAAATCCGGCAGTTTTTCAAATTGGTAGAGCGCTACAATTTGCAGTTAGGAGAAGATTAAAATGCGCGATTATCACGTCAATATTTTTTACAGCGAAGAAGACGGCGGCTATATTGCTGATATTCCTGATTTGGAGGCGTGTTCCGCCTTTGGGATCACGGCTGCTGAAGCTTTACGCGAGGTCGAAATTGCTAAAGCTGCATGGCTAGAAGCTGCTCGCGTTGCCAGGAAGCCAATCCCTGCGCCGCGTTACCGGCCTATCATTTACCAGATTTCGCCCGCGTGGGTTGGGGTGTGACGTTCATTGGCTAAACGCGCCCTCGAAGACCAACTCGCCGCGCTCCACGCCTTGCGTACCGCTCCTATCACCGCGGACACACTGGCTCAACTGCGCCAGGCTTTGACAAATCACAATAGCCACGTGGTTGCGACGGTGGCTGAAATCGCCGGCGAAGCGGAACTGGCCGACCTGGAACCTGACCTCGCGGCAGCTTTCGCGGCGTTGATGCGCAATCCTGCCAAAACTGATCCCGGCTGCCGGGCAAAAACCGCGATTGCCAACGCGCTGCGCGCGTGCGAGTGTCCTGCCGAAGCCGTGTTCCTGCAAGGCGTTCGTCACGTACAGATGGAGCCGGTGTGGGGTGGGCAAGTGGACACCGCCGCACCGGTGCGCGGCGCGTGCGCGCTCGGCTTAGTGGCGATGCGCTCCCGCCACGCGCTGCTCGAACTGGCGCACCTGCTCGCGGACCCCGAACCTGACGCGCGCATCGCGGCTGCCCGTGCGCTCGCCTACAGTACTGATCCGGCGGGCATCCCTTTGCTGCATTTCAAGATTCTCACCGGCGACACGCACGCGGCGGCACTTTATGAGTGTTTTCTGGCGCTGCTGAAACTTGACGTAGACACATCGCTGGCATTCGTAGCGGAGTATCTCAAAAACGCCGATCCCGCTATTGCCGAATCGGCAGCGCTGGCGCTGGGGGAGTCGCGGCAGGAGAGCGCGTTCGCCGTGCTGCGTGATGCATGGGAAGACACCTTCGATGCAGAACGCCGCCGCACACTGCTGCTGGCGCTGGCGACTTTGCGTAGTGAGCCGGCCCTCGATTACTTGCTGGACATCGTCCGCCACGAAGCGCGCGTCTATGCCGATGCTGCACTCCAGGCCTTGCGAATGTATCAGCGCGACGAAACAATCTGGCGGCGCGTCGAAAAGGCACTGGCGGAGCGAGACTAGCCGACTAACGACTACAGGACTGATAACTCATGGACTACACCCAACCCTGGTATCACGGTTCGCCCTCCGAACTGACGACGCTGCGCGCGGGCAGCACGATCACGCAGCAGCGCGACCTGGCACGCATTTTTTCGCACAAGCCGATGATTGTCAGCTTTGAGGATGACGGGCGCATCAGGCACAACGGCGCGCAGCCCGGCTACCTCTACGTCATCGATGAAGTTGTCGCGCCGGAGGACGTCGAAGCGCATCCGCGCACGACGATGGGGCCGGGCGACGAGTGGCTCACCCACCGCGAATTGCGCGTGCGGCTGTTGGGCATGGTCGAGCCGCAGCCCGAGGAATTGCTCACCGAAGCCGAGTTGGAAGATCTGCGCCAACGCATCGCTGCTAGGAGGCCGGATGTTCAGTGAACAAGATTTCGGGATGTTCGTGCGTGCGTTGACGTTCGCGGCGGACAAGCACCAAAACCAGCGCCGCAAGGGACATGATCGACTACCTTACGTCAATCACCTGATTCGCGTGACTGACCTGCTCTGGCGCGAGGGTGAGGTGCGGGATGTGCCCACGTTGGTTGCTGCATTGTTGCACGACACGTTGGAGGACACGGACGCCACTGCTGACGAACTCGAAACGCTTTTTGGTGCGGCGGTGCTGGCGATCGTCCGGGAAGTCACCGACGATAAGATGCTGCCCAAAGCCACGCGCAAACAACTGCAAATCGAGCATGCACCGCACCTTTCGACTGCGGCCAGGTTGATCAAGCTGGCCGACAAAATCGACAATGTTTATGACGTCAGCCATAATTCGCCAGAGGGCTGGTCGCACGAGCGCCAGATTGCTTATTTGGATTGGGCGGAGGCGGTAGTCGCGGGCTTGCGTGGTGTCAATCGCGCGCTAGAATCGCATTTCGATGCTGTCTTGTGCGAATCGCGCGAGCTGTTACTGAAAAAGAAGAGTCCTTGAAAGGCATTGCCTTTCAAGGACTCTTGGTTATGAAGATTTACAGGAAGAGACCGACAAGGCTCTTCACAATCGGCCGCAACCAGTTGAAGTTGAGGTTGTAGAGCACAACCGGTTCTCGTCTGTGTTTCTGCAGCCGCTCCTCAGTGATGATCTGCGCTAACAGATACGAGTTCATCCACATTTCCATTGCATACCTCCTTTTTGTAGGATACTCTTCGAAAGACTGATCCAACTACAGGAGCGCGCCAACAAAAAAGGACGCCCTGTAGCTGGGTGTCCTTCTTTAACGCCTACGAGGTTAGCTGTCGGGCTTGGGCCAAAGAAGATGACCCCTCATCGGGCTATTTCTAGCCTGGTGATTCGCCCCGGTTTTGGGTCCCCCGTTCTGCGCAGTCGAACTGCGCACACTCGGCGAGTATCTTATTCCATTGTTAAACAACACGACTGTGTTTAACATCCTACTACAGCCTCCATTGTACACACATCTCGCTAAAAAGCAAGTCCTTTTTTGTTAACATTTCATTAAATTCGGATGAGCGATACGATTAAGAGACTTGCCACGTGATTCGCTATTTTGGGACAGGCATAGTAAAATACAGGTCGAAGGTTGTGCTCTTGCAGATTTCGCAAGCTGTTGCCCTTCGGCTGTTTCGGGGCGGGTGACCGAACCTTCGGCGCGCCCCTGGTAATGCAAACACGGGTAGGCTACTGGACTAACGATTATTATTTGCAAAGGAGATTTCGATATGGCTTTGACGTTGGAATGGAAAGACCGGATTTATCACTGGCGCGAGGAACTGCCGCGCCACTTTTACCGCCCGCTGGACAGCGTCGTGCTTGAGGGGTTTGTGACTCTGGAGCAGTTGACACCCTCCCAGGCGCTGGCCCGCGATTTCTCGCCGCTGCCGCCCGGTACGGCGTGGGGTGCGAAGTGGGAGTATGCCTGGCTCAAGGGCAGTTTCGTCTTGCCTGAAGCGGCTGCCGGGCAGCGCGTCGTATTGGCTGTGGACGTGGGCGCGGAGAGCATCATCTTCGTTAACGGCGTTGCGGCCGGCGCGCGTGACCGCGAGCACCGCGAGATCACGCTGGCGCTGAATGGCATCCCCGGAACGCGCTACGATGTGCTCGTCGAAGGCTACGCCGGGCATGGACTCCGCACCTCTGGCGGCGGGCCGGCCCCACTCGACCGTGAGACTGTCCCCGAACCCGGCCCTACCCAGGCCGTCGTCGGCCAAACGACGTTCGGCGTGTGGCAGGAAGAAGTCTACCAGCTGTGGGTGGACGTGGAAACGCTCTGGCAACTGCGCGAGAACCTCGATGAGAACTCGCTACGGGTGCTGGAGATCGACGCCGGATTGCGCGACTTCACGTTGATCGTGGACTTCGAAGTTCCCACAGACAAGATGCTGGCGACCGTCCGCGCAGGGCGCGCGCGGCTCAAGCCGTTGCTGGACTGCGTCAATGGCTCCACGGCGCCGGAGATGTTCGCCTTCGGCCACTCGCACATCGACGTGGCGTGGCTCTGGCCGTTGCAGGAGACCGAGCGCAAGACCGGGCGCACGATGGCGTCGCAATTGGCGCTCATGGCGGAGTATCCCGAATACAAGTTCCTGCAAAGCCAGCCGCATCTCTTCTGGATGTTGCAGCAGCGTTATCCCGATATCTACGCGCGGATCAAGGCGGCGGCGCAGAGTGGGCAGTTCATCCCCGAAGGCGCGGCGTGGGTGGAGCCGGACACCAATATCTCCGGCGGAGAGGCGCTCATCCGCCAGTTCATCCACGGCAAGCGCTTCTACCAGGACGAGTTCGGCGTGGATTGCGAGCTGCTCTGGCTGCCGGACGTGTTCGGCTATTCCGGCGCGCTCCCGCAGATTATGCGCGGCTGCGGCGTCAAGTATTTTTCCACGCAGAAAATCTTCTGGGCGTATCACGGCGGCGATCCGTTCCCCTATAACACGTTTATCTGGGAAGGCATCGACGGCTCCGAGGTCTTCGTCCACCTGCACAACGACTATAACGCGAATGTGAACCCGAACAGCGTTATCCAGCGCTGGAACGAGCGCGTGCAGAAAGACGGCTTTGCCACACGGCTGTATCCGTTCGGTTTTGGCGACGGCGGCGGCGGTCCAACGCGCGACCATCTGGAATTTGCCCGCCGGCTCAAGAACCTGGAAGGCGCGCCGAAATTCAGGATTGCGCATCCCCTCGACTACTTCAAGGACCAGGATGCGCGCGGCTGGCCTGACGCGCGCTATGTCGGCGAGTTGTACTTCCAGGCGCACCGGGGCGTGCTTACCTCACAGGCCAAGACAAAGCAGGGCAACCGCAAGAGCGAGCTGGCACTGCGTGAAGCGGAGATGTGGGGCGTTGCGGCCCGCGCGCTCAAGGGCTTCGACTTTTCAGCAGCGACGCTGGATGCTGCGTGGAAGGTCGTTCTGCTCAACCAGTTTCACGACATTCTGCCGGGGTCGTCGATTCAGCGCGTCCATGAAGAGGCGGAAGCCGCGTATCTGGCTGTTCTGACCGAAACGAAGGGCCTCACAGAACAGTTGATGGCGGCCCTGCTAGGGTGGGGTGAAGCGCGGACTGTCTTCAACTCGCTCTCGTGGGAGCGCCCTGCCCTGATTGCGCTGCCCGCCGGCTGGGAGGGCGCGCAGGATGTGGACGGCAACGCGCTTCCTGTTCAGAAAATCGGCGAAGCTCTCTATACCGAGGTCGCTGTTCCCGCCTCTGGCTGGACAACGCTCAAGCCCGCAGCCGCAGAACAAGCTTCCGCTCCGGCAGAAGATGAAGCCCTGCTTAAAGCGACGCCCACGACGTTGGAAAACGACGTGTTGCGGCTGACCTTCGACGCTTTCGGCCAGATCACCAGCATTTTCGACAAAGAAACGCAGCGCGAACTGGCCGCTGGACCCTGCAACAGTTTCAAGATGTACAAAGATGTTCCCTCGCGTTGGGATGCCTGGGACCTCGACAGTGTGTACGAGCTGACACCGGTGTCGCTGGAGTCGCCGGCAACGATTGAGGTGGTCACTGAGGGGCCTTTGGCTGCAGCCTTGCTCGTGAAGCGCACGCTGCACAACTCAGAGATGACGCAGCGGATCAGCCTGCGGCGCGGCAGCCGGCGGGTGACGTTTAGAACCACCATCAACTGGCAGGAACGGCACAAGCTGCTCAAGGTCAACTTCCCGGTGGACATCCACGCCAACGAGGCGATTCACGAAATCCAGTTCGGCCACATCCGCCGTCCCAACCACCGCTCGCGCCCCTTCGACGCCGACCGTTTCGAGGTGAGCAATCACAAGTGGACGGCGCTGGCGGAGGAAAATCGCGGCTGCGCGGTGCTCAACGACTGCAAGTACGGCGTCAACGTGCTCGGTAACAGCATCAACCTGACGCTGCTCAAGTCCGCGCTGGCCCCGGATATGACCGCCGACCAGGGGACGCAGACGTTCATCTACGCCTTCTACGCCTGGAACGGC
>JAKJAB010000084.1 GCA_022707725.1 Chloroflexota bacterium
TGCTCCTCGTCAATTATCAGCAGGCCGAGGTTTTTGAAGCGGACATCGTTCTGCAGCAGCCGGTGCGTGCCGATGACGATGTCCACTTTCCCTTCGAGCAGTTCCGAAAGGACTTTGCGCTGTTCGGCGTCGGTGCGGAAGCGCGACAGCAGCTCTACGACCACGGGGAAGGGCGCCAGGCGGTCGCGGAAGGTCTCGTAATGTTGTTGGGCCAGCACCGTCGTCGGCACCAGCATCCCCACCTGCTTGCCGTCCATGACGGCCTTGAACGCGGCGCGCAGCGCGACCTCGGTTTTACCGTAACCGGCATCCCCGCAAATCAGGCGATCCATGGGCTGCGCTTTCTCCATATCCTCTTTGACGGCGGTGATGGCCTGTACCTGATCCTCGGTTTCGATGTAGGGGAAGGCAGCCTCCAGCTCGCTCTGCCAGGCGGCGTCGGGCGCGAAGGCGTGCCCAGGCGCGATTTGGCGGGCGGCGTAGAGTTCCAGCAGCTCGGCGGCAATCTGCGTGGCGGCGGCTTGTACGCGGGCCCTCGTCTGCGCCCAGGCCACGCTGTCCAGCCGGCTGAGGCGCGGCGGAGCGTCGTCTGCGCCGATGTAGCGCGAGAGACGGTCGGCCTGGTGGATAGGGACGTAGAGTTTGTCGCTGCCGCGCGAACCGGTTTCCCCGCGCGCGGGCGGGGCGGCGTATTCGATGAGCAGGTACTCGCGCTCAATGTCATCCACGCTGCGCGTCACCAGCCCCCGGAAAATGCCGATGCCGTAGTCCTCGTGGACGACCGGGTCGCCCGATTGCAGGTCGGCGAACTTGAATTCGGGCGAAGCGGCGCGGCGGCGCAGGCGGCGGCGGGGTTCTGGCGGTCGCCAGCCGAAGAGTTCCTCGTCGGTGATGAGGTGGCGCGTGCCGCGCGCGCTGTTCCATTGCCAGCCGCCGGGCGCTGCGCCCTGCACGAAGGTCAGTAAACCTTCCGGCGCGGCGGGTACGCTCTGCAAGACCGGTGGCGGGTTGAATTCTTGCCACAGTTCCGCCATGCGCTCGGCCTGCCGGCTGACGACGACGACCTGGTCGTTGAGCGAGAGCCATTGGCGGATGCGCCCCAGGGCTTCGGGCAGCCGCCCGGCGAAGTGAATTTCGGGCGTGAAGCCTTCCGCCAACGCGCTTTCTCCGCTTTCGCGCAGGGCGAGCGTCCTGGTCGGTTTGCCCGCGTTGTGCTCCAAGCGTTCGCGGATGGCGTCCCAGGCGACGAAGGGCGGCGCGGCCTGCGGCGGCAGATAGCCTTCTTCTGCGATTTGCTTCCGTTGCTCGGCGGCTTCCTCTGCCAGTTCGCGCCAGCGGGCGGCCACTTTTTCAGCGTCGCACAACACCACCAGTGCGTCGTCGGGCAGGTAGTGAAAGAGCGTGCTGTCTTCCTGGTAGAAGTAGGGCAGGTAGAATTCCAGGTTGGGGAAGGGGACGGCGGCTTCGAGCGCCTGAGCGTCGGCTTCGAGCAGGGCGCGCGTTTCGGCGGGGAGCGGCGCTTCCAGCAACGCGCGCAGCGTCGCCAGGGCGCGCTCGCCGTCCAGCGGCAGCGCCTCGCGCACGGGTGTCAGCCAGAACTCCGTCACGCGCCCGGCCTCCGGCAGCGAGCGTTGCGAGGCGGGGTCGAACGCGCGGATGGTGTCGATGACGTCGCCGAAAAATTCCAGGCGGTACGGCAGCGCGGCTTGCGGCGGGTAGACGTCGAGCAGGCCGCCGCGCCGGCTGAACTGGCCCGGCGCTTGCACCACGCTGACCGGTTCGTAGCCGATGCCGCTCGCGTGACGCGCCAGGCCGCCGAGGGATTCGTGGGCGCCAACTGCGATTTTGCGCGCGGCGCGGCGGAACTGGCGGTAGGGGAGCGTGCGCTGCATCAGCGCGCGGACGGAAGCGATGATGATGGGCGGCGTACCGTCTGCAAGCGCGTAGTGCGCGTCTGTGTCGAGGCGATACATGAAGAGCTTGGAGAGCACGTCCAGCCGGTCGGTGATGGTTTCCGGCGTCCAGGGGGCGCGCTCGTAAAAGAGCACGGGCGGTTCCGGGAAGCGACGCAGCCGGGCGGGGTCGTCCACCCACAGCTTGAGCGCCTCGACCAGACGGCGGCTCTCATCCACAGTAGGGACGACGATGACGACAGGGGCGGACAGCTCTTCGCTTAGCGCAGCGAGAACCGGTGGGCGGGCGCGTTGCATCAGGGCTGTGGTTGGGAATTCCAATCCGGCCTGGAGCGCATCGCGCAGCGTTTGGTAAGCGGGATGTTCCCGCACCCAGGCTAAGAGTCCGTGTAGCAGAGCCATACTTCCTTTTGATCTGCTAAATCTGCTGATTGCCGACGTGCCAGGTCATACCCTGGCGCTCGAAATCGGGATCGTTGTTGAGCCAGGCCGTCGCCAGATCGCAGGCCAGACGTTGCACTTCCCAGACGATGTGCGTCTCGGCAGCGGAGAAGTCTTGCAGCACGTAGGCGGCGGGATCCATTTGGCCCGGCGGACGTCCGATGCCCGCCCGCAGTCGGGGGAGCGCCTGTGTCCCTAAAAGCTGTACGATCGATTGCACGCCTTTGTGTCCGCCGCTGCTCCCTTCCGGGCGGTAGCGCAGGTCGCCCAGGGGGATGTCTAGGTCGTCGTAGACCACTAATATGCGCGCGGGATCGATTTTGTAGAAGTGGCTGAGCGGCACAACAGCCTTGCCGCTCTCGTTCATCCAGGTTTGCGGCTTCGCTAGAATGACGCGCCGCGATGCTATCGTTCCGTGGGCGGTCTGCGCACGGTGTTCTATGCGTGTAAAACTGAGCCGGTGTGCTTGCGCCAGCGCGTCCACAATCTGAAAGCCGATATTGTGGCGGTTATGCGTGTAACGTGGGCCGGGATTGCCCAGCCCGGCGATGAGAAAGAATTCGCTCACGGTGCACTCACTGGCTCTGGTTTTTCCGTTGGAGCCGCAGCGCGTAGCGTATGGCAGCCTTGATTGCCACGTAAAGGCCGCCGATGACGTAGAGCATGATGGCGAGCTGCGCCCCCGTCTTGAAGGCTTCTTTGACGGCATTCATTGAAATGATGGTCTTTGGCTTCTCCTCGCCTTCGCCGTTATCGCCCGGTCCCGGGGTGACGCCAGGGCTGAAGGTAGGGGTGGGGCGCGGTGTGGCCGTCGGCGGCTGTTCGATGGTCGGCGCGATGGGGACAGCGCCCTCTGCAGGTAGCGGTGTAGCGCCGATTTCGGTGGGTGTCGCTTCGGGTGTCGGCTCGGGGGTGGGGGTGGCGGCCTCATTTTGTACCGTGAGGTTTTGGACGAAGTACACGTTGGGCGTTTCCACGCCGGCTTCGTAGACTACCAACGCCAACACGTATTTCCCATTGGGCAAGACAGTGGTGTCCCATACGCCCAGCGCGCCGTTGACGACCATACTTTGGTTGTTCCAGATGATGGGAGTCTCCTGCCGCCAGAGCGTCGAGCCGGTGACGGTGTCGCCTGAGGCGTAAAGAAGCCCGTAGGAAGCGAAACTGGGGTGGGTCGCCGTTCCCTGGATGGTAACCACGCCGCTGACCGTGCTGCCATCGCGCGGAAAGCTGATCATCCATACCGGGTCCTGGGGCAGCGGCGCGGCCAGGCTTTGCCCCACGCTTGCCAGCAAGAGGATGAGGGACAAGATCACGCCATATCGCAATACCTTTGTTCGTTGCATACCAACTCCTCGAAAGTCGTCAGATCGTCGAATTGTCGTTAGTCTAATCTGCATCGGAAAAGTTTATCACGAAAGAGAGGGATGGCAAGTGAAAATAGTCGGGCGGCCGTGCAACTTTTCGCGCCATTTCACGTAATACAGTAAGTACATTACACGAAGAAACCCCTGTGAGGCCGTGCGAACTGCCTTCGGCTAGACCTTCGCAAGGGCGACTCACAAAAACGGAGGTGATACAATGGCAAACAACAAATTGCGTCGGCAAAATGGTATTCTCGCGGGAGTCTGCGGCGGATTGGGGGCGTTCTACGGCATTCCGGCTTTCTGGTTCCGGCTGCTCTTCTTGATCTTGCTGGTGCCGGGCGGGCTGCCGGGGCTGGCGCCGTACGTCGTCCTATGGCTGGTGATCCCGCGCAAACGCCGTAATGAATAGTCGCGGGAATAGATTTATAGCCGCGATCAACCATGAGATGCTGGATGGCGGTTCGGCGGCGCTGCGCTCTGCTGCCAAGAACGTCAAAGGCGTGGCAGTCGCCGAGTTGAAGCGGGATCGCTTGTGCGCGCAAATCTGGCAGCGCTTTCTCGACGACCGCAGCCGCTATGAACCGTTGCTCGTCGGCGCGTTGACCGTGCTGCTGCGCGACGATGCTTTCGTCCGGCGCGTGGAACCGCTGCTGGCGGCATATCGCGCCGCACGGTGGTCGCAATAAAAGACCGGGGTTTTCGAAAACCCCGGTCTTTTGTTTCTTTTGCAATCTGCTAAATCTGCTTAATCTGCTGATCAGTAAGACGGATTCGAGTGGGAGATCTCCAGCCCGTTGACCTGCAGCAGGGCGGGGACGATGATCGCTCTGGGATTGCGCGCGCCGTAGCTCGATGAGGCGTTGACGACGACTTGCGCTTGCGAAAGCCACGCGACCTTGTCGCCGAAGATGTCGAGCAGGCTTTGGGTCAGGCGCACGTTGTAGGGCACGACCACCGAGCCGTCCTTCTTGAGCAGCAGTGCGCCGAAGCGCGAGCTGCCGGTGATCAGGCCCTTGGAAGGGTTTACGACATTCATATAATGCAGGTAGGGGATGTAGAGGACGTCGTTTTCGCGCGGCATGGCGACCAGTTCTTGCAGCGTGCTTGCCGCTACGTCGCCGCCCTGCATCACGATGCTGTTGTGCATAACGGTGTGCCCAGTGGGCTGCGCGCCGAACTCGTCGGCCTCGTCCTGCGACCACACAAAGCCTTCGAAGACGCCGTTGGCAAAGACGGGGAACGGCTGCCGGGCTATCCCCATCATATCGCGCTGGAACGGGAAGGTCTCGCGCCGTGTGGGATCGTCCGTCAGTGTGAACTTGGAAGACAGGACGCGCTGCCCGACCTGATCCTCGTTGAGGAACGAGAACCCGCGTTTCATCAAGCCGCCGTTGTAGCCGATAAAGCCCATGAAGTCCAGCAGGTCGGCGATGGCCGACGGCCCAAAGACGATGTCATACGTCCCCAGCGGAAGCTGTTGCGGCGTGTCGTGCTGGTAATGCTCCACCAGGAACACCAAATCGCGCCGCAGCACGTCCGGGTTCAAGTCGGCCTTTTGCTGCGCGGATTGCTCGGCGCTCACCTCCCACTTGAGCGCGGTGTGCGACAGCACGATGGTGATCTGCGCGTCGGAGGTCTTGAAATACTGCGTGTGCTCCGACCGGGTGTTGATCTGGGCAAGGATGTTCGCGCCGCAGGAGAAAATACCCGAAAGCTGAATCGCGTCCGTTTCCAATCCCGCCGCGACCCGGTTGAAGAATGCCAGACGTTCTTCGTTGCTCAGGGTCGCCAGCGCGGGATCATAGGCGCTCTCGTCGCTGAAGGACTCGGTGTAGACTGGAATGGTGGGCTGATAGCTCAGGGGCTGGGCGTGCTGGACCATTTCGGCGGCGATGTCGACGCCGCGCTGCATCTCATCCAGCTTGTCCAGCGCAGTGATCAATTCGTAGCTGGCGCGCTGCCGGTCCTTGTGGGCGGTGATCTCCAGGCGGATGAGCCGTTCGTTGGTGTTCAACGAAATGGCTGAGTTGGCAAAACGCATCAGGTAACTGTCTTCCTCGTGATAGAAGAACGACGCTTCGACGCCTTTTTGCAGCGCGTAGGCGCGCAAGTCCTGTAGGGTGTGCAAAATTTGGTCTTTCACGGCTACTCTCCTATCCTCACGTTGTCGAAGCGGCAGACCGGAACGCCGTGGCCTAATTGCATGATTTGATTGGGCTGGCCTTTGCCGCAGTTGGGCGTGTACTGGACTTCCCAGGTGGATGCGTCGCCCACCGCCGAAAGCGAATTGTAGAACGGCACCGTCTCGCCCTGGTAGGTCGAATTCTTGACCACGCGCGTCACTTGTCCGTCCTCTACCAGCCAGCCGATGTCGGTGGCAAAGTGAAACTGTTCGCGGTTCGAGCCGATGGACCAGCTCTTGTCGCCGTCCAGGATGATGCCGCGCTCGGTGTGGCTGACGATGTCGTCCAGTGTGCCGTCGTCGCCGGGGTCGATGTTGATGTTGGTCATACGTTCGATGGGCACGCGATAGAACGAGGTGGCGCGGTTGGCGCCGCTGCTGCCATCGAAGATGACCTTGTTGGCGCGAGCGTTGGCCTCTTCCACCATTTGCCGCCCGGTGATCGCGCCCACGAGCAAGCCTTTGTCGATCAGCAGATTGTTCTGGGCGGGGATGCCGTCGTCGTCATAGCCGAAGCTGCCGGGGCTGTTGGGGATCGTTGCATCGGCGCGGGCTGTCAACTTCTCCGAGCCGTAGCGCAGCGCGCCGAAATCGCTCAGCCGGACGAACGAGCCGCCCGCGAAGGCCAGCTCGTAGCCGAGGATGCGATCCAGTTCGAGGGCGTGCCCGATCGTCTCGTGTGTTTGCAGGAACATGATGCCGGGCAGCAGAATGACCGACCGCACATCCTTGGGGCAGTCGTCTGCCGCCAGCACCTCGTTCATCTCGCGCACGATGCGTTCGGCGTTTTCGCTGAACACCTCCATGTCCAGCGTTTCCCAGCCGCGTGTGTCGCCCATGCGCGGCGGCTGGTACGTGCGCGAGTGCATCTGCCCTTGCGCGTCCAGGCCGGCCACCTGGATAGAGGGGAAGACCTCGACGATGGTTTTCTCGATCTCGCTGCCTTCCGAATCCATAAAAACGATCTGCTTGCGGGTGAACGTCAACTGGCAGATGCGTTGGAAGACGCCCGGCTGGTTGAGTTTGGCGTCCATCGCTTGCATGAACGCCAGTTTATCGGCCAGCGGCACGGTGAACGGATCGATCTGGTTGGGACTGGTGAAGCTGGCCTGGATGGCGTCCTTTTCCGCCAGGCGAACCGGGAAGGTGACCCGCTCGGCGGCGACGCGGGCGTTGTCGAAGGCTTTGTCGAACAGCTCAGGTCCGAAGCCGCCGAGAACCCCCACGCGCCTTTATACAACACGCGGACGCCCACGCCGCTCTCGCGGGAGGCGGAGGCGTCTTTCAGGTTGCCGTTCCACATCATCAGATTGTTGTTTTCCTCGACGGGATACCAACGCGCGTCCACGTAGAGCGCGCCGGCAGCCTGGAGGCGGGCAATGTGTTTTTGTAACTCTTTTTGCATTATGTCCTCCTATAGAATGGTTATGGGGTGCGGGTGATACCAGCTCAAACTTCCTCTGATGGCAGCCTGAGCACTTCGATTTCGCGTAACACATCTTCCAGTTTTGGTACCTCGTAGACCGAGACGATGTTGCCGTCGGATGTGTGTTTATGGTGAGGAAATGTGGTGACATCCATGTGGTGCGCCGTGTTATCGTAACGGAATATCAAAGCGCTTTCGGAATTTTGATAGTGGTAAGCATACATAATCGTTCGCATAGGCTGGCGCAGGTCCACCAATTCACGAAAATGCAACATCGAGCCGTCTGTGAAGGTAATCTCGCCGCGAATGAAGCCGACCATTTCGGCCCGTTTTTCAAAGGTGACTTGCGGGTTTTCTACTGACGGTAGCGGCGTGAGCAAGTCTAGCAACGATTTGAAATAGTCTTCAATCAATGCGTGCCTCATTTAAGGCTGTATATTGTTCTTCCAACAGGCGTAAGGCGGCAAGTTCCATGCACCAGTCAATGGTGGCGAGGGTTTCGGATAACTCGCCGGTCTGGAGGCGGTGCTCCATTTCGGCAGTGCTCATCCCGAAACGGTTTTCAAATGCCGCCAGTTGTTGCCGTGTGCGAGCGATGCCGTGACGCAGCGATGTCAATTGCTTGCGGATGGCGACTTCCACCAACGGTTTGAGCGGCCTGCTGGTCCGACTCTGAATGGTAATTTGTTGTAACATCGATTATCCTCTTACTGACTTTTGCTCCCATTATACATCAATATACCGTTAAATGTCTCAGATTTGCAGGCTATGAGAAAGTAAGAGGGCGACAATCGGGCAGATATCTTTCAGACAACTATTAGCTTATTGATAGTACAGGGATAGGCGCTATTGCTGCCTGGCTGGTATACTCTTCTTAAAAATTCTGATCAAAATGAAAGGAGACACCGGTGCTGGCGCACACCATGCAGCACGAAAATAAAGATTTCCGTGTGTTTCGTGTATTCCGTGGTTTGTTTTCGAAGGAGCGCAAACAGCCAGCCAGATAATCGTCAATTTGCTACGCCCGTTTTTAGCACCATAATCGTATCATAACGGTCGATATTCGTCATCCGTAATACTTGATTCCCTTCACCTCTTCACCCGCACTCACCGTCTGCGCCACTCGCCTGAGCTGATTGTCACTCAGCACAATATCCCGCGTCTGCGCGCCCTCCACACGCAGGAAAACGCCCGTCCCCTCCGCAGCCTGACAGCCATGCACAAACGCCCCATCGACGTTGCGCATCTGGATGACCGGCGCATCCGCCGACGGGGTGGGTGTGGTGAAGCCGTTGATTTCCACGTCCGCTGCGTCCGCCAGCATCAGCGCCGGGCCGAGTTGGTCGGCGACCGTGACATTGTGGAAGCGCAGGTTGCGCACGTTGGCGGCCCAGAATCCGGCGCGCTGCATCGGTTCGAGGTTCGGCGCCATCGCCGGGACGCCGGGCTCGGCATCCAGCGCCATCGAGATGTCCGCGTTACTGAACGTGATCTCCTCGACGGGCATTTCGGGCAGGCCGTAAAGGAACGCCGCCGCATAGCGCACGTTGCGAGCGGTGATGTCGCTGAAATGCACGCGGCGGAAGCGCGGCGTCCCCTCGTTCACCGGCCAGGGCGAGCGATCCGCGATTTTATCCGCGCCCCACGCGCCGCAGCCGTAGTACAGGTTCATGATGAACGGGCACATCACGTCCGTCATCACCACGTTGGTCACGCGGATGTCCTCCACCGTCCCGCCCCGCTCGCGCCGCGATTTGAGGCGGATGCCCCGGTCGGTACCCACGAAGACGCAGTTGGCGATGGTGACGTGGCGCACGCCGCCGCTCATCTCGCTGCCGATGACGACGCCGCCGTGCCCGTGGACCATCGTGCAGTTGGTGACGGTGATGTTCTCGCAGGGCAGGAGCTTGTCGCGGCCCTCGTCTTCTACGCCGGACTTGATAGCGATGCAGTCGTCGCCCACGTCGATGTGGCAATTGCTGATGTGGACGTTGCGGCACGATTCGGGGTTGATGCCGTCGGTGTTGGGCGAGTTTGGCGGATTCACGATCGTCGCCTTATCTACGGTGACGTTATCGCAGGCATAGGGATGGATGGTCCAACTGGGCGAGTTGGTGCAGGTGATGCCTTCGACGATGACGTTGGTGCAGCGGCTAAAGGAGATCAGACGCGGGCGTGGGTAGTCGAGCGCGCGCTCGCGGTGCAACTTCCACCAGAACGCGCCGCGCCCATCGACCGTGCCCCGCCCGACGACGGCGATGTGCGTCAGATCGTCGCCGCCGATGAGCGGCGCGTGGGTTTTGCGGCTCACGCCTTCCCAGCGGTTCTCGACGGGTGGGTAATCGGCTGGATTCTGGCTCCCCAACAACACAGCGCCGGCGTCCAGGTAAAGCGTGATGTGGCTCTTGAGGAACAACGAGCCGGTGACATACTGTCCAGCGGGGATGTAAACCGCGCCGCCCCCGACCTGGCTGCACGCTTCGATGGCGGCTTGCAGCGCGGCAGTGTCGAGCGTTTGCCCGTCGCCGGTTGCGCCGTAATCCAGCACGTTGAACGCAGTTTGGTTTTTATTCTGTAGCGTCATCGGCATCTCCTATAGAAAAGTCACGTAGCCGTTAGTTTTGTGGTTGGTTGAAAGTGTCATACTTGCCAATATGATACTGCGAATGGAGCGTTTGCCAAATGACTGTTGGCGTCGTTGGCGCGTTTGCCCTTCCCGAGTAAAATGTGGGCTATGCCGTTCGACTTCGATCCTCAATCTTATCCAACAACAATACTTCTGCCCGTATCTGAGCCGCGAATCCTGCGCTGGGCTGCTGACATACGCGGCGGATCACTTCGGCCTGCGGACGCGCCAGCCGTTGGGATCGCGCGTCTGTCTGCGCCATCATCTGAAGGCGCGCGGCGGCGTTTGCGAAAAACGGGCATCCGTGGACGAGTACGCCGCTGCTGTCCAGGCTGCGCTCGATTTTCTGGCCCGTCCTCACGCGAATCTGGTCGCGGATATGCGCGCGGAGATGACGGCCTGCGCCGAACGGCTGGAATTCGAGCGGGCGCATCGCAGAGCAGATGCTCGCGTTGGAGGCCACGTTGCAGCCGCAGATCGTCGAGCGCGACGTGGATTACGACCAGGACGTGGTGCACTTCTTTTCTAAAGGGAAAAATCCATAGAATCCGTGAAATCCGTGTACAATAACTGCGTTAGTTTCTCGCAGGAGGGCTATGGTAGAAGTTCTTGTTGTCGAACAATTACCGAGCGCGGCGCAGTACAACCAACTGCGCGCGGCGGTAGGGTGGGGTGTATACACCGAAGACGTGATCGAACGGGCGCTGCCCAAAACGCTTTACTGCCTGTGCGCGTTCGTGGATGGCGAACTGGTAGGCATGGCGCGCGTCATCGGCGATGGCGGAATGGTGTACTACATCCAGGACGTCATCGTTTTGCCGGCCCACCAACGCCAGGGGATCGGCGCGCGGATGATGGACCGGCTGATGGACTACATCCGCACTCACGCCAGCCACAACACGATCGTTGGGCTGATGGCGGCGTGCGGCAAAGAGCCATTCTACGAGCAATACGGCCTCACCCGCCGTCCCACCAAACGCCTGGGCGCGGGGATGACGATGTTTTGGGATTAATGAGCGCGTTACAGTTGAAGCGCGACTTGTTCCCCGCGTTTGTGCGCCCAGAACGTGATCAAGCCGTAGATGAGCAGGACAAAGGGCAGTGTCAGGATACTGCTGTTGAGCGCGCTGTGGAGGATGGCGACAGGTAGCACGGAACGTGTCCATATACAGAGTAATGCGAGGACTAGCGCGGTGAGAAACAGATTGAGGAGTCTCTCGATGATGCGATAAGTCAGCGGAGCCTGCGGTGAGCCATACCAATCGCGAAATTCTGGCTGGAACGTTTGTGTATGCATCAGCGTAAAAATGAGCGCCGACAACAGGATCGCCCACCGGCGTGGATGTCGCCGTTGCGCGAACAGCCGCGTAAAGAGCGCCAGCAGGAAGCCGCGAAAGAACACTTCCTCGCCGGTTCGGGCAAACGCTTCCAGAATCGCGCTGGTCCAGGTGATGGATGAGGTTTTCAGAGCCGTTAAAAGGACACAAACAACGGATACCACGGCCATAAAGGCGTTGAGCGTAAAACCGAAATCCGTCACCCGCCAGGGCTTGGCGGTGTTAGCTGTTGTGGTGAGCGGCAAGACGATGACGGGGACGTAGAGTAACCCCCATGAGAAGAGTGTCCAGAAGTTCGTAGTTGTGACCGGATCGGAGGAGTATGGATGGCTGTAGTTTGCATAAGCACCCAGAAGAATCACGACGGTGGCATAGAGGAGCGCCGCCCATAGCCAGATTTTATCCAATTTCGTCGATATCGACATACGATTGCCCTTCTTGTCGCTCATTCTGGCTCAAAGATTCAGGATCGATTGTATGCCGGAAATGTAACTATTCAGCCTTGAGGTGGGACGCACTTAGCTGAACCCAAAACGGCAATTTTTGCGCTTCCTACTGTCATTG
>JAKJAB010000085.1:0-11044 GCA_022707725.1 Chloroflexota bacterium
CGCGCAGTGCGGATATGCCGCTCTTCACCGACGTCATCGAGACGGCGCTGGGGCGCATCGCTATCATCCTGTTGCCCCGCTTCGACGACGAATTGTACAACGACCCGCAGGATTTCGTCGCCAGGACAATCGACGCGCTGCACATGGCGCGTCTCCTCGGCGCGCGCGCGGTCTCGCTGACCGGGCTGATTCCCTCGGCGACGGAGTACGGACGCGCCATCGTCGCCAACAGCGCCTACACCGCAGTGCTGCCCGCCGTCACCACCGGGCACGCCGTGATTCTGACCGTGAAGCGAATTCTCCGCGAGAGCGCGCGGCAATTGGAACGCGAACGGGTCGGCGTGTTGGGGTTGGGGTCCATCGGGTTGACTTCGCTGCGGCTGCTGCTGAGCACGTTGCCGCATCCCGAAACGCTGCTGTTGTGCGATCTGTACGACAAGCGCGACGTGCTGGAAAATGCCCGCCGGGAAATCGTCCGCGACTTTGGCTTTACGGGCGAGGTGCAGATCGTAGCGGCGCGGCGCGAGGTTCCAACGGCGTTCTATGCGGCGTCGCTGATCCTCGGCGCGACGAACGCAGCCGACGTCCTCGACGTTGCGCAGGTGCAGCCGGGTACGCTCATCGTCGACGATTCCAGCCCGCGCTGTTTCTCGTCGGAGACGGCGCTACGTCGTCTACACACAGACGGCGACATCTTGTTCACCGAAGGCGGTGTGCTCAAGTCGCCCACGCCGATCGGACAGACCACATACTTGCCAGAATCGTGGAGCGACCCCCTCATCGGGTACGCGCGGCGCGACGTTCACGACATCACCGGCTGTATCCTGGCGGGATTGCTCGCGGCGCGCTTCGACAATCTTGCCCCCACCGTCGGTCCGGTGACCGTCGTAGAGAGCGTACAACATTATTACAAACTAAGGGCGTTGGGATTCGAAGCCGCCGATTTGCACAGCGACCAGTACACGCTGTCGCCGCATTTGATTGACGGCTTCAGGCAACGGTTTGGTGACCATGGTTGAGTATGTGTTCAAAGTGAGTACAATATTGTGGTGAAAAGCGCCCCCTGGCGAAGGTTGATCCTCACGCAAGGGCAAGCGTTCCACAAGGAGGATGCCACAAGTATGAATAGGCACAGACTAAACTATACAGCGCTTTTATTCCTCATGGTCGTCAGCAGCCTTTCGAGCCTCACGGCTTGCAACGGCGCACGCCCCACCCCGGAAACCGCCACACCAACGGCTGCACCCACTGTCGCCAGCCGGCGCGGTATCGGTGGGACGCTGCGCATGGTGTACTGGGAAGCGCCGACCACGCTCAACCCGCACCTGTCGCTGAGCATCAAGGACTGGGAGGCTGCGCGCATCACCTACGAACCACTCGCCAGCTATAATGAGGATGGCGAACTGGTGCCCTTCCTGGCCCTGGAAATTCCTTCGCTGGAAAACGGCGGCGTCGCGGAAGACGGCAAATCGGTCACGTGGAAATTGAGGAATGACGTCACCTGGTCAGACGGCACACCGTTTACTGCCGAGGACGTCAAGTTCACCTACGAGTACCTCATCGACCCGGCGGTGAATGCGCAGTCGGCCTACATTTACGGGAACATCGAAGCGGTCGAAGCCATCGACCGGCTGACCGTCAAGGTGATCTTCAGCGATGTCACGCCAGCCTGGGCGCTGCCGTTCGTCGGCATCCAGGGCGTGATTCTGCCAAGGCACGTGTTCGCGGATTACAAAGGCACGAATGCCCGCGAAGCTCCGGCGAACACCCTGCCGGTCGGCACAGGACCGTATCGCGTCGTCGAGCCGGGGATCAAGCCGCAAGAGGTGCTGCTGCTGGGCACGCAAATCGTGGAGACGAACAAGATCGTCTATGAACCGAACCCCTACTACCGCGATCCCAACTTGCCTTATTTCAGCAAAATCGAATTGCGCGGCGGCGGCACGGTCGCCGAAGCGGCGCGCATGGTGCTGGAAGCCGGGGAAGCCGATTATGCCTACTACCTTACCCCGCTGCCCATCGAGGAGCTAGAAAGGCTACAGGCAGGCGGCGCCGGCATCGTGCTGGCGAAATTCGGCTCCAGCGTCGAACGCATCCTGCTCAACCGCAGCGATCCGCGGCAAGCCGCACCCAACGGCGAGCGTTCGAACCGCGACCTCCCCAATCCCTTTTTCAACGACAAACGCGTGCGCCAGGCGTTTGCGTATGCCATCGACTATCAAACCATCGTGGCGCTCTACGGGCCGTTGGGCAAAGAAACGCACAACAACCTGGTCGCGCCTTTGCAATACGATTCGCCAAACACGTTCTACACTTACGATCCCGAAAAAGCCAAAGCCCTCCTGGATGAAGCTGGCTGGATTCTTGACCCCGCCACAGGCATCCGGGTCAATCGGGATAGCGGCGTGCGGATGAACCTGGTCCTACAGGCTTCCGCCGCCCCGCAGGGCACAGCCCTCGAAAAGACGCAGCAAATCATTCGCCAAAACTTGCGCGCCATCGGCGTCGACCTGGAACTGAAGATCGTCGATCCGAGCATTATGTTCAGCGACGATCCCACCGCCGTCTCCGATAACTTCCTGCGATTCGCAGCGGACATGCAAACGTTCGGCATCTCCAGCGACAGCCCCGATCCAGGGCCGTTTATGCAGTTCTGGACCTGTGAACAAATTCCCCAACTGGATAATGGCTGGGCCGCCGGACTCAACGTCGAGCGGTGGTGCAACGCCGAATACGACGCGCTCTACCAACAGGTCAGCACTGAGATCGACCCCGACGAACGGCAACGCATCTTCATTCAGATGAACGACTTGCTCATCGAGGATGTTGTCATGATCCCCATGGTTCACATGGCCGAGGTGCAAGGGGTCAGCGCGACCCTCGCCGGCATCGAACTGACCCCGTGGGATATGAACACCTGGAACATCAAGGATTGGAGGCGCACGCCATGACCAAACAAACAACGTCCATCACAGCGGATGCGAAAATGATCCCCTGGGTCGAGAAATTGCCCGGCATGGCCTGGATCAAGGATTTGAAGATCGGGCGCAAGCTGACCCTGGGATTCGGGATCCTGGTACTGCTCATTTTCATCAGCGCGGGCGTGAGCTACCTGGGCAGCGACCGCGCCACCCAGGAGATTATGCGCGTGACCGACGTGCGCGCGCCGACGGCGCTCGATGCCTCACGTGCGCAGGCCAACCTGCTGCGGATGCTATCGGATGTGCGCGGTTATCTCGCGTTAGGCGACCAGACGTACCGAGAAAGCTACGCCGAATCCGCGCGCGCTTTCGAGGCCGACCTGGAACGCCTCAACAGCCAACTGCAAAACCTGGACACGACCAACATCCGCCGTCTGGTGCGGCTGCAAGTCGCCTATGACCAGTGGTCGGCGCTGCCGGAGCCGCTGTTCGACCTGCGCGACGATCAACTCGACCGCGAACCGGCCTACCGTCTCCTGGCCACGGACGGCATCCGCTACGCCGGCGAGGTGCTCATCGCCACCAACACCCTTATCGAATTACAGGGCCAGCAAGACCCAACCGCGGAGAACCTGGCGCTGTTGAGCGATATGGCGAAGTTCCAGGGCAACTTTGCGGCGATGCTATCGGCGCTGCGCGGTTACGTCACGACCAACAACCGCATCTACCGGGGCGAGTACGAGGTCAACTTGGTGGACAATCAAAACGTGTGGGAACGCCTGCAAGGCAAACGTGGCGCGCTTACACCTGACCAACAGGGGTTGCTCGACACGATCGTGCAGAATCGCGCTGAATTCCTGAATCTGCCGGAAAAGATGTTCGCCGATCTGGAAGGCGAGCGCGCGCGCGAAGACCTCTACCTCTTCAGAACGCAGGCGCTGCCGCTGGCGGATGAGATGCAGCGCTTGCTCAATGAGATGACCAACGACCAGCAAGATCAGCTCACTACAGACCTGGCCACCGGACGCCGCGACCTCACGCAAACCAACGTCATCATTCTCGGCGGCGGGATCTTTGCGCTGCTCGTCGGTACCGGCCTGGCCTACGTCACCCGCGAGACGATTGCCGGACCCGTGGTGCGGCTCACCAATGTCGCCGAGCGCATCCGTGAGGGTGATCTGGATGCGCAGGCGCAAGTGGAATCACGGGATGAGGTCGGCGTGCTGGCAACCACGTTCAACAATATGACGACACAACTGCGGATGACGTTACAGCAAGTGCGCAAAGAGAAACGCCGCGCCGACGACTTGCTGGAAGTCGTGATCCCCATCGGCGTCGAGCTGACTACGGAGAAGGACTTCAACCGGCTGCTCGAAAAGATGCTGCTGGAAGCCAAAGACTTCTGCCACGCCGACGCCGGTACGCTCTACCTGATCGAGAAAGATGAACTCAGGTTCGTGATTGTGCGCAACGACAGTCGCGACATCGCGATGGGGGGCACAACCGGCAACCCGATCGCTTATCCGCCGTTGCCGCTCAGTTCGGCTACGGACAGCGACACACCGCATCTGGCGTACCACGCCATCGCCACCCAGGTCGCGTTAAGCGGCGTCCCCAGCAACATCCCGCAGCACGACCAGCGCAGCACCATTATCGGCGATTATGCAATCGATTCGCTGCTCACCATCCCCCTCAAGAACAACGCCGGGACGGTGTTGGGCGTGCTGCAACTGATCAACGCCGAAGAGCCAGAAACAGAAACGCGCATCCCCTTCGATCCGAACCTGCAACAGATGATGGAGTCGTTCTCGTCGCTCGCCGTCGCCGCACTGGAGGCCTACATCCGCGAGCAAGCGCTCCATCGCCAAATCCAGGAATTGCGCATCGAGATCGACATGGCGAAGAAAGAACGTCAGGTGGCGGAAATCACCGAGTCGGACTATTTCTACGAATTGCGCGAGAAAGCGCGCGAACTCCGCAGCAGACCGTGACAACTTTAGACAATATCCGTTTCATGGACTATAATTGTATTCAAACCGTATAAAGGGAGGCCAAACATGTCAAAAATCGTTTCGATCCATTCTTTCCGTGGTGGCACAGGCAAGTCAAATATTTCAGCGAACGTGTCGGCATTACTGGCAAAAGATGGCAATCGCGTCGGTGTGGTGGATACCGATATCTCCTCGCCAGGCATCCATGTGCTCTTTGGCTTGGATGAGGACGAGATGACCAAGTCGCTGAACGATTATCTGTGGGATAAATGTACCATCGAGGAGGCAGCTTATCCTGTCAGCGCGCGCGTCGGCAAAGGGGTAGTGTTCACCATCGGCGGCGAAATCTACCTCGTCCCTTCCAGCATCCGCGTGGGTGATATCACGCGCGTCCTCCGCGAGCGCTACGACGTAGGATTGCTCAACGACGGTTTTAATGCGTTGGTAGAAAAGCTGAACCTGGATTATCTGGTCATCGATACGCATCCCGGTTTGAATGAGGAAACGCTACTCTCCGTCGCCATCTCCGACGTGCTTATCATTGTACTGCGTCCCGATCAACAGGACTTCCAGGGCACCGCCGTCACCGTGGACGTGGCGCGCAAGCTGGATGTCCCTAACCTGTTCCTGGTCATCAACAAGGCACTGACCTCCTACGACTTCGACGCGCTGAAAAAACAGGTCGAGGCCACCTACGATAGCCAGGTCGCCGCTATCCTGCCGCTTTCGGAAGACGTGGCTCGCCTGCAATCCTCCGACATCTTCGCACTGCGCTTCCCAGAGCACCCCTTCACCAAGAGCATCCAGAACGTCGTCAACCTCATCGAAGCGGTGTAGGAGCTACGCTATGGTCTGCCATAAATGCGGTCAACCGGCAGTAGGGATCTGCAAATTCTGCGGACGTGGCGTCTGTAAAGAGCACTATTCCACGTCCCTGCCTACCATCATGGCAATGTACCTGGGAAGAGACAACACGCCAAAAGCGGTGGTCGTCTCCAATGTGCTGTGGTGCGGTGAATGTCAGCCGCAGCCGGAGCCTATCGAAATGCCGGAGTTCTTCTAGGAGGTTATGCGATGGGTATTTTTGGTTCACTCTCCAAGAAAATTGAGGAACGCCAGGAAGGCATCAAACCCTCCGATCTGCTAGAGCTGCCGAAGTCACTGCGCACCTTGATGTTGACCATCAACCGAATGAAAGCACTCACCGTCAAAGACGCTGCGGCCCAGACCAATCGATCGATCGAAGAGACACAGCAAGACCTTGACCTGCTCGTAGAAAAGGGGTATATGCAGTACGATCCAATGTCCCAAGAATATCGCGTGAGGTACGGGCGATTGGCTCCCCAAACCATCCCTGGGAGTCTGTGGGCTGCGTTGGACGACAAGACCAAAGAGCCAGAAGGCTAAGACCAACGGCGGTTTCATACAATGAATCCGTTAGCCATGCTCTTAGCCGCCGGTATCCCGGCCATTTTCTTGCTGATTATCTACACGCAAGACCTGTACGCCTCGCGCACGTTCCGGCTGGTGCTCATCTGCTTCGCGTGGGGCGCGCTCGGCGGCGTGGGATTGTCCTACCTTTTCAATACCTACGTCGCTTACCCTACCATCCGTAAACTTGGCTGGGATATGCTCCTGCTGTACGTGCTCTTCGCGCCCATCGCCGAAGAATTGATCAAGTCGCTCATCCTGTTGTACGTTTCGCGCAGAGCGGAATTCACGTACTTCGTGGATGGCGCGATCTATGGGTTTGCCTCCGGCATCGGCTTCTCCATCGCTGAGAACTTCCTGTACCTGAGCCAGAATCCGCGCATGGGGATCGCCCTGGCGGTATCGCGCGCCTTTTCGACATGTTTGATGCACGGCGCAGCCGCCGGCCTGGTGGGCATCGCCATCGGGCGCGTCCGCTTCCAGCACAAGGGACGCCGAAGCCTGGGACTGATAGCCGGCTGGATTGCCGCAATGGCCCTCCACGCGCTCTTCAATGTCATCGCGCGATCCGAGGCGCTGCCACGTGCACTCCAAGGGATCTTCCCCATCGGCATCGGCTTTGCCGGTGTGGGTCTCATCGCCTACGTCATCTCGTTAGGACTACGTGAACAAAAGCAGTGGCTCGCAGACACACTCGACCTTAAGGTCGGCGTCACCGGGGCCGAGGTGCGCGCCGCGCAGGCGTACAGTTCACTAGAAGAGATGCTCGAACCCATCACCAAACAATTCCCGCAGAAAACCGAGCAGGTGATGGCGCTCGTGCTGCGCCAGGCACAGTTGGGGATCAAACGCAAAGTTCAGGAAAAACTGGACGATCACAAACAGAAGGATCAACTGGCGCAGGAAATCGAGCAGATGCAGGCGGAAATGGAACAACTCCGCAAGGCCATCGGCCCCTACGTGATGACGTTCGTGCGCAGCGTGTTCCCCACAGGCGAACTGAATGTCTGGTCGCGCATGGAACTGGTCGCCGCGCAGACAGGCCCGGCGGACGTGCAAAAGTGGGCCAGGATGTTGACGGCGCCTCAACCCGGAGCGTCTCAGGACGGAACCTCCGCTACGTCGACAGACGCGCCGAAGCGCAGCCTCTTTGGCACAATCCAGGCCCAGGCGGATAAATCAACAAACACCCAGTCTTGAAAACCCTTACGAAGGTTTGAATTGCAGCCTTCGTAAGGGTACAGAGATACCGTGAGCGCGAGTGATGATTGCATGGGCCAGGCCAGGGACAACCTTGACACAAAAGACGCGGCGGCGCCGGATGCTCTGGTGCTGCCGCCCAACCTCGACGCCTACTTGCCCGAGAAACTCCGGCTTCCCCTCCACGAACTGCGCTTCAACCGGCGTGCGTGGTTCAACGCTCTGAATCACCTGCGCTCACTGCGCTATCTGCTCTCGACTTACATCCCCAGTCACCTCGCGCAGGCTATACTGCGCCATCCCGTCGCCGGGCAGCCCTCCGGCGAATGGCTCGAGGGCAGCCTGCTTTTCTCCGATGTCAGCGGGTTCACTGCCCTCTCCGAACGCCTGGCGCACCAAGGCCAGGAAGGCCCGGAACAACTCACCTGCGCCATCAATGCCTACTTCGAGCGCATGCTCGACATCCTCGCCTGGTCGGGCGGCATCCTCCTCAAATTCGCGGGCGACGCGCTGCTTGTGTACTTCCCCGCCGACCCAAACAGCGCACACGTGGCCTGGGCCGTGCGCGCCGGGCAGCGAATGATGCGCGCGATGGACGAGTTCTCCGCCATCCCCACGGCCCTCGGCGATGTGGCGCTCAAGATGAAGGTCGGCGTCAGCACCGGGCGTTTCGCCGCGTTGAGTGTCGGTTCCGCCAAACGCATGGAATACGTGCTCCTCGGCGATCCCATGACGCGCGTGATGGGCGCTGAAGGCGCAGCGACTGCCGGGCAAATCGTCGTCGATACCGCGACCTTTACCCAACTGACCCCCACGGTGTTTGCCGATCTCGGCAATGGCTTCTACGCGGTGGAAGAAGAACCCGGCGAGACGCTCGGTGATTTCGAAATCCGCGCGGAAACAGGCCACGCGCGTTCCGTCGAAGGCAGCAGCTTCACCCGCGCAGAGATGGCGGCGGACATGCGACGTCTCGTCGACCAAATCGCGGCGCTAACGCCCTACCTGCCCCACCCTCTGGTCGAACGCATCATCGACGCCGCCGGGCAGCGCCGCATCGAGAGCGAATACCGGCTGACGGTCGTGCTGTTCACCAATGTCACCGGCTTCGAAAGCTTGCTCCCGGCAACATCCACTGACGATGCTGCGCTCGACCCTATCACCCGGCTGTTGAGCGAGTACTTCGACGCCTATCACACCATCGTCGCGCGCTACGATGGCGTGATCACCCGCATCGACCCCTACAGCAAAGGCTCGAAAGTTCTCATCCTATTCGGCGCGCCCGTGGCCCACGAGGACGATCCCGAACGCGGTACGCGGGCCGCTTTGGAAATGATGGCGGAACTGGCGGCGCTCAACGCGCGCTGGCGGTACGACACGCCCATCATCCAGCAGCGCACCGGCATCACTCACGGGCTGACCTTCGCGGGGCAGGCCGGGGCCGCCACCCGTCGCGAATACACCGCCATGGGCGACGACGTGAACCTCGCGGCGCGGCTGATGTCGGCGGGGACGCCGGGCCAAATATTACTCGCGCCGTCGGTTTACGCAAAGGTCGCGGCGCGGTTCGCCATCACCGCGCTGCCCGCCATCCGCGTCAAAGGCAAGACCGACCCTATCCCCATCTACCAGGTAGACGGCCTCGCCGAAGAGAACCCGCTAACCAGCCGTTTACGAGATCTCGCCCCACCCTTCGGACGTGAGACGGAACTCGCGGCGGCGCTCGAACTGGCGAATAACGCGCTCGCCGGTCACGGGATACGGTTGACGCTGCGCGGCCCCGCGGGCATCGGCAAGAGCCACCTGGCCTACACCCTGGCGGCCCACGCACTGGCAAAGGGCGCGCAGGCCGTCCTGGTCGAATGTCACGCCTACGCCGCCGAGACGCCTTATCACGTCTGGACGTCGCTATTACACACATTCGCCGGCTTCACGGCAGACGAGAACCTGCAACAACGCAGCGACAAACTCTACACGTGGCTGACCGACCTGGGCATGACCGATAGCCGCACTACCGATGCGCTGTACATCCTACTCGGCCTGAAAAACCCACACCCGCCGTCCTTCATCCCGGCCCCGGCGCGGGAGGCGGAGGCGCCGACCGCTGTCAAACCGCCAGCGCGCGCGGGCTTCTTCGCACAACTAGGGCAGAAAATGACCGACGCGCCCACCAAACCACGCGAGGGGCCGCCCGCATCGAACCTCTGGAAGCTGGCGCAGGAACGACAGGAAGCCGAGCGGCTAAAATCCGGCAGCGGCCCAATGTGGCAGCGGCTCGAAGCGCGCGTCACCGCCCGCGAGCGAGAACGCCTCTTCGCCGCCGCCAGCGCCCTCGTGGAACGCCTGGCGCAGCGCAGCCCGCTCGTGCTGCTTGTGGAAAACGCGCAATGGATGGACACGCTGTCCCAGGCATTGCTCGACGATCTGCAAACGCGCATCGGCGCATGGTCCGTGCTGATCGTGTTGGCGCAGCGCACAGAAGACGAGGCCGCAGATGCCATAGACGCGAACACGCTCACCCTGCGTCCCCTGGATGAAACCGGCACGTGCGCTCTGGTCACACACATGCTACAGTCCGAAGGGAGCACCGGCATTGCGGCGCTTTGCCAGAGCATCCACCGGCACAGCCAAGGTAACCCGCTTTTCATCGAAGAAATCGTCCGCTGGATACAGCGTACCGGGCGGACGACGCCCGACGCGGTCGAAGCCGGCCTACGCAGTTCGGATGTGCTGCAAGAACTCATCATCAGCCGCGTGGACAGCCTCCCGTACAGCGAGCGGGTCGCTGCCAAAGATGCCTCGATTGTCGGCGACGACTTCCACGCCAGTGACCTCGCGCCGCTGCAGAACGCCGGCGCCGATGACGCGCACCTCACCGCATCATTGACCGGGTTAGAGTCGGCGCAGATGGTACTGCAAACGTCGCCCGCCGACGTCCACTACGCCTTTCGCCAGACGCTCGCCCGCGAGTTCATCTACAACAGCCAGCCTTTCGACAAGCGCCGCACGCAGCACGCGCGCCTGGCCGAATATCTGGAACGGCGGCACGCCTCAGTCCTCGCCGCCTACGCCGAACTGCTGGCCTACCACTATGCGGCGGCGCAGCGCTGGCTCTCGGCGGCACACTACCTGATCCTCTCAGGCGACAAGGCGCGGCAACGGTACGCTATGCCTCAGGCCGCGACCTGCTACCGGCGCGCGCTGGACATGCTCGATCGACTACCAGCCAAACCGATCCTGTCTGAAATCACCACTCAGAAAGTCCACGCCCACACGGGACTTGGCGATGTCGCCTTGCTGGCCGGCGATTTCGCGGCAGCGGCAACCCATTACAGCGCCGCCCGGCAGATTTCTGCGCCGGAGGCGCCTGCTATGCTACTCGTCAAACTGGCGCAGGCGCTGCTCACACAGGGGCAGGCTGAAACAGCGGAAGCGTGCGCGCGGGAGGCGTGGTCGCTATCGCCGGTCGGTGAGGATTTGGCCGCAAGCAGCACCCTCGCCTGG
>JAKJAB010000085.1:11054-11403 GCA_022707725.1 Chloroflexota bacterium
GCCGCGACTCCAACCGACCGTTGGACGGCGGGCATCGCCGCGCTGCTCGACGACTTCAGTGGCGAGTGGGAAGCCGCTCGCCGCGCCTACCTCGCGCTCGGCCACACCGACGCCGCGGCCCTGGCAGCCTGTCGTCAAGGCGACCGCGCCTTGCACAGCAACGACAGCGCGGCGGCGCTCGTCCATTACGAAAGCGCCGCCGACCTGTGGAAACAGGAGAACGACACGCACGGGCTGGCCCTCGCCCGTTATCGCCAGGCCGAAGTCTACTGGCGGAGCGGGACACCGGAAGCCGCCCGCGTCGCGCTCGAAACGGCGATGGCGCTGCTCGGCGATGGCGATGAGGCGG
>JAKJAB010000085.1:11512-11790 GCA_022707725.1 Chloroflexota bacterium
ATTCTGAACTAGAATGAGTGTATCCCGTAATTATTCAGGTGTAGCGCTTGCCGACCACGAATAGGAGAACGAATAAACGAATCAAGGTCTCAACTAGACCAGATACTTGCGTCAGCCAGGTGTCCATTCGTTTATTCGTTAAGTATTCGTGGTCGGCCTACTTTGGACTACAAGGAGATCAAATTGACAGAAACCACAGGACTCAAAACCATTCTGATGTTTAGCCGTTTGCCCGAAGCCGCGCTTGACGAAGTTGCCGCCGCGCTCGAACCCCGCGC
>JAKJAB010000086.1 GCA_022707725.1 Chloroflexota bacterium
CTTCAAGTTGATCTTCTGGATCATCGGCCTGACCGGGCGGCTGGTCGTGGGGATCGTGGGGCTGGCGCTGTTGGTCGCGGGCGTCATCGTCAGTCTGACCATTGTCGGCGCAATTGTGGGGATTCCGCTGGCGCTGGTGGGGCTGTTGATGGTGATCGGTAGCCTTTGCTAAAGTGTGTTACATGAAGCGTGATGCGTGACCTTTTTATGGGTCACGCATCACGCTTTTATTCACCAACAGATTTGCGCTACTTGTCTTCGAGCGCCTCTGGCCCCAGCACGGTGACCGTGTCACCGGCAATATAGCCTTCGAGACGTTCATGCGCTTGCTCGTCGGAGAATTGGACCGGTGGGGACTTCATGAAGTACGCCGACGGTTCCACAATCGCGCCCGCCAACCCGCGATCCAACGCTATTTTGGCCGTGCGAATGGCGTCGATGATCACGCCGGCGCTGTTGGGGCTGTCCCATACTTCCAGTTTTGCTTCCAACAACAGCGGCGCGTTGCCGAAGGTCGTGCCTTCCATTTTGATGTGGCAGTACTTGTGATCTTCCAGCCACGGGACGTAGTCGCTCGGTCCAACGTGGATGTTCTTCTTGCCCAGGTCGTATGGCACCTGGCTGGTGACGGCCGCCGTCTTCGAAATTTTCTTGGATTCCAGCCGCTCGCGCTCGAGCATGTTGAGGAAGTCGGTGTTCCCGCCGAAATTCAACTGGTAGGTGTGGTCGATGCGCACGCCGCGATCCACGAATAGCTTGGAGAGGATACGGTGCAGAATCGTCGCGCCGACCTGGCTTTTCACGTCGTCGCCGATCACCGGCAGACCTCGCTCGGCGAAGCGGCGCTGCCAATACGCCTCACGCGCGATGAAGACCGGAATGCCGTTGACGAACGCGCATCCGGCGTCCAACACCTGCTCGATGTACCACTTGGTCGCCATTTCGCTGCCCACGGGCAGGAAGTTGACCACCACATCGGTCTTCGTGTCTTTAAGGATGCCGACGATGTCCGCCGTGGGGCCGGGGGCCTTCTCGATGATCTCGGAAAGATACTTGCCCAGGCCGTCGTGCGTCATCCCGCGCTGCACCGGCACGCCCATATACGGCACGTCCGCAAACTTGAGCGTGTTGTTGGGATGCGCGAAAATGGCCTCGGACAAATCCTTGCCCACTTTCTCCGCGTTGATCTCGAACGCCGCCGTGAACTCGATGTCGCTGATGTGATAGGGGCCAAGCCGCGCGTGCATCAGGCCGGGGATGAATGCGTCATCCGGCGCGTTCTTGTAGAACTCGACTCCCTGGACCAACGCCGAGGTGCAGTTGCCGACCCCGATGATGGCGACACGAACCTTCTTCTTTACCATTGCCAAACCCTCCTTTTCGCTGTGAACTGAGTGATGTGGATACATAAAGAATCCTTTATGTATTTTGTCTTATTGTAACCATAACGGCGCGCTTGTCAAAATGGAACTTGATTTATCATTCGCTCAAAGGATAATGGGACATAATTGGAGGAAAGAATGAACGACACGCACTTACAGCCAGACTTAACGCTTGCCGCCGTCTGTGGGCTGTTTTGCCCGGCCTGCATCATCTACATCGCGGCGCGCGAGATGCCCGAAAAGCGCGCAGAGATCGCGCAGCAGCGCAATCGCCCTGTGGAATCGCTGGTCTGCGACGGCTGCCGCGCGGAGCGCCGCTACGTTTACTGCGAATCGTGCGCACTCTACGCTTGCGCGATGGCAAAAGACGTGGATTTCTGTGGTCTGTGCGACGAATACCCCTGCGAAGACCTGAAGGCGTTCCAGGCCGCTCGCCCACACCGCATCGAGTTGTGGGAGGCGCAGGCGCGCATCCGCGAGGTGGGTTACGAGCAATGGTTCGCCGAGATGGTGGAGCGCTACACCTGCCCTGACTGTGGGACGCTGAACTCGGCTTATCATCTCGCCTGTCGCGCGTGCGGCGCGGAACCGGCCAACGCTTACGTGGCGGCCCACAAAGCAGAGATCGCAAGCTGGCAACGATGACGGACTATCACCCGGCGCTGATCACAGACGTCGCGCCGCGCAGCGTCGCCGCGCGGGCGGGACTGCGGGCGGGCGATGTGCTGCTGGCGCTCAACGGTATGCCCCTACGCGACGTAATCGACGTGCAGTTCTACGCCGCCGAGCCGGAGCTGGAATTCCTGATCGAACGGGCGGGCCGACAGAAGACGCTGTATACCAATCGCCGTTACGGGCAAAGCCTGGGCCTCGCGTTCGAGGCGGAGCTATTCGACGGCAACATCCGCGCGTGCCGCAACAATTGCGACTTTTGCTTCGTCAGCCAAATGGCGCCCGGCCTGCGTGCGGCGCTCTACGTCAAGGACGACGACTACCGCCTCTCGTTCCTCCACGGCAACTACATCACCCTCACCAACCTGGACGAAAGCGACTGGGCGCGCATCGAAGAACAGCACCTCAGCCCGCTTTACGTCTCCGTCCACGCAACCGAGCCGGACGTGCGTGTTGGGCTGATGCACAACCCTCGCGCCGGGCAAATTCTGGAACACCTGACGCGCCTGGCCGAGATGGACATCGAGATTCACACGCAGGCCGTGCTCGCGCCGGGCCGCAACGACGGCGCGCATCTCGACCGCACGATTGCGAATCTCGCCGCGCTCTACCCCGCCGTCGCCGGTGTGACCGTGGTACCCGTCGGCCTGACACGCTGGCGCAACCCCGCCATGCGGCCTTACACCGATGCCGAGGCTGCCAGCGTGTTGGCGCAAACGCTTGACTGGCAGACGCGCCTGCGCGCCGAATTGGGTGTCGGCTTTGCGTATCCTTCCGATGAGTGGTTTTTGCGGGCGGGCGTCTCCGTGCCGTCGTTAGCCGATTACGACGGCTTGCTTCCGGCGCTCGTCGAAAACGGCGTGGGCATGGTGCGGCTGTTCCTCGATGGGTGGGACGCGCTTCAGGCGGAACTGGCGCACCTCGGCGGCCCGCGCCAGACGTGGGTGACGGGGACGTTGTTTGCGCCGGTGCTGCGCGAGATGGCGGTGGCCTTCACGGCTCATACCGGCCTCGCAGCGGATGTCGTCGCCGCGCCGAACTACGCCTTCGGCGAGACCGTGACCGTCGCCGGGCTACTCACGGTGGGCGACATCCTGGCTGAACTGCGCGAGCGCGAGATCGGCGATGTGCTTGTGCTGCCGGACGAACTCTTTCGTGGTCCAAACGGCTGCGCCCTGGATGATAAATCGCCAATCGACCTCCAGGAGGCTATTGGACACCCGGTCTTCATCGTCACACAGACAGACGAGCGTTGGCAAGTCCGGCCAGCGGTGTTATAATCCGGTCAGATGATTCTGAAGAGCCTCTTCTTTGCGCTGCCATTGACCTTGTTGACGGCAGGAGGAGTTTGAGATGCGCGCAAAAAAGCGAAACCTTGTCGTCGTACTGGCTTTACTCGTGCCGGTTCTGCTGATAGTCACTGCGTGTGGTGGAAAAGAAGATGTCACACCAAAGGCGACTGCGGTTGGCACAACAGCCGAATCTGCCCCAGAAACGCTCCCAGAGATGCAACGTGAACCGTGCATCCTGGCGTCATCCGGCCCGCTGGCTGGTATCGACCCGCGCGGGCAGACAGTGATCTGGTGGCATCCCTACAGCGGGGCGCGCGAAGCCGATCTCCAAGCGATGATCGCCGACTTCAATGCCGCCAACGCCTGTGGTATTACCGTGGTCGCCGAGAATCAGGGCGCTGCGCTGCGTGAAAAGATGCGCGCGGCGCTCGCTACAGGCGAGTTGCCCGGCCTGGTCGTTGGCGATCAATACGACCAGGCCGCCTACACCCTCGCCAACGGTCTCACCGACCTGGCCGCCTACATCGGCGCTGACACCTGGGGACTTTCGCCGGAAGATCGTGAAGACTTCGTCGGGGCGTTTCTGGCAGGAGGCGACGAGCCGCACTTCGGGTTCCCGATCACCCGTACCGTCGACGTGTTATTCTACAACGAGACGTGGCTCGAAGAACTCCGTTTCACCGGCCCACCCACCGGCACCGCGACGTTCAAGGATATGGCTTGTGCCGCTGCCAAAGTTAAGGACGCCGAAGGCTACATCATCCGCGATGCTGCCTCTGCCATTGCCGCCTGGACCGACGCCTTCAGCGGCACGATCTTCAACAACGATCGCACCGGCTACTCCTACAACAACAAAGCCGTCATTGATGCCGTGACTTTTCTCAAGGAGCTCTACGACGAAGGTTGTGCCAGCTTCGGTACTCAAGAATCTCCTGTCGCACAATTCGCCGCACGTCGCGCTCTCTTCGTACAAGGTTCCAGCGCCGACATCCCCGTTTATAGAAGCGCCCTGGAAACCGCCGAAAACACCGACGAATGGGCCGTAATCGCTATCCCGCGCGCTGATGCGAAACCGGCGCCGCTTGTCTCTGGCAGTGATCTGATGATTCCCGCAACCAACCCCGAAACGCAACTCGCAGCGTGGGCCTTCCTCAAATGGTTCGCCGAGCCGAAACAGCAGGCTGGCTGGATTCGCGCCACTGAGGAATTGCCCGTCCGTTCTGGCTCCGTCGCGGCGTTGGATGTGAAGGCGCTAATGCCGCAGTGGGGCCAGGCGTTCGAGCTGCTCCCTTACGGCGTCCACGAGGCGCAACTTGCCTCTTACCCGGCGGTGCGCGAGGCAGTCGCCAACGCTTTCGACAAGATTCTACAGGGCGACGATATCCGGGGAACGTTGAGCCGGTTGCACTTCGATGCGAACGAGCTTCAGAAGAAGGCGCTGGCTGAAGGCATTCTCCCGCCCAAAGCAGGTCTGTGCAGCCCGGCGACCTCCGGCCCGCTGGCGGGCGTCGATCCGCGTGGGCAGACGCTGACGTGGTGGCACCCTTACAGTAGCGCGCGTGAAGCCGATTTGCAGGCTATGCTTGATGCCTTCAATGCCGCCAATCCGTGCGGCATCACTGTAGTGAGCGAGAGCCAGGGTGATGCACTCTCCGACAAGATGACCGACGCCATCACCGCGGGTGAACTGCCCGGTCTGGCAGTGGCTGACCCGCATGAACAGGCAACTTATGCGCTGGCGAACGCGCTAACCGATATGAACGCCTACCTCGACGATACAACGTGGGGACTTTCCCCGGCTGACCGCGCCGACTTTTTTCCGGCACTTCTGGCGCAGGGCGTCCACCCGGCCTTCGACGGCCAACGCCTGGGCTTCCCACTTACCGCCTCTGTGGAGGTCTTGTTCTACAACCAGACGTGGCTTGAGACGCTGCGCTCCTCCGCTCCACCCACCACGACCGCGGCATTCAAGACCCTGACTTGCGCCGTCGCCAAAGCCAGAGATGCCGTCGAAACCGGCGCGCGTGGTTACGTGCTCCGCGATGACGCCGCTACCCTGGCGGCCTGGGCTGCTGCTTTTGGCGGGGTATCACCGGCAGGTGGCGCGGTTCTCAATGCGGACGGCGACGGGTATGCCTACAATACCACAGCCGTCATCACGGCGGTAATGTACCTCAAGGACCTCTACGACGGGGGGTGCATCACCTCGACCGTCGCCGGCACACCCGGCGCACACTTCGCCGCGCGGCGCGCCTTGTTTATGTTTGGTTCCAGCGCCGACATCCCTCTCTACCAGGCGGCGATGGATGCCGCCGAAAACACGGATGTGTGGGGTGTGACCACCCTCCCTTACAGCGGGACTGTCCCCGCCCCGATCGTTCACGGCAGCGACTTCATCATTCCGGCTACCAGCCCCGAAACGCAGCTCGCCGCGTGGATTTTCCTCAAATGGTTCACTACGCCGGAACAACAGGCGCAGTGGGTGCGCGCTCATGCGCCCACCAGCGGCGACTTTCCCACCCGCGCCAGTGTCGCCGCGCAGATCGAGGGCGAACAGTTCGCGCCACAATGGCTTCAGGCGCTCGCGCTGCTGCCCTACGGCGTCCACGAACCGCAGCTTATCTCCTACCCCTCCACACGCGACGCCGTCACAAAGACCTTCAATCAGATCATGCAAGGCGCAGACCCCAAAACTGCCCTGGATCGTCTGACAAGAGAGGCCAATGCCTCGCAGAAGAAAATGATGAAGTAAAAGGCGTGCGAATTTGCCCATCGCCCCTCCCAATGAGAAAGCCGTGTGATAAATCCGACGGGCAACCGTCGTCACAACGCACATGCCAGGGCGATCTACCAAACCCGGTAGAACGATAGCGGCAACTCGCTACGGCAAATGCCGCCCCGTCTTCTTCGGACGGGTTATCGCCCGTGTTTTGTATAAGTGCAGTGCGTGTCCTCACGCGCCGCGCGTGCCCGCATGCCGGCGTGTGTGTGACCCATGCGTTTTGCGACAACTTTCAGAGACTACGAAAGCCTCAACCTATACCTCCATTTTGTGGGGCTTTGTTCAGCGTGAAGCCTGGTTGACCGGGTGTCTCGTAAGACTTTTGTAGTCTGGTTCCTGTTTTGCGCTTGGCAATTTCACAAGTCGTGCTAGACTGAACGTAAACAAGCTTTGCCTCTCGATCCCGCGAACAGGAGGAAAGCAGTGGCAGCCATCACCAAGAAAGTGTGCTTACTGGGTGATTTTGCCGTCGGCAAAACCAGTCTGGTCCGCCGCTTTGTTTACAGCATCTTCGAGGACCGCTATCTGGCTACCATTGGTGTACGGGTGAGTCGCAAAGTGTTACACCTCGTGGATGCTACAACGGACAGTGAAACAACGTTGCTGCTGATGCTCTGGGACATCGCAGGCAGCGATGTCTTTTCTCGAATGCGCGCCAGCTATTTGCGTGGTGCCGGGGGTGCTGTACTGGTGTGCGATTTAACTCGCCCCGAAACACTATCGAACCTCAAGGAATACCTGGTGGTGCTGCGTGACCTCAATATAGATATTCCTCTGGTGCTTGCCGCTAATAAATGTGACTTGATCGATCAGGTACAATTATCGACGACGGCGCTTGCGGATTTCGCCACGTCGTTGAGCGCCGCCTGCTATCTGACCAGCGCCAAAGACAATATCGCCGTCGATGTGGCCTTCGAACACCTGGGAAGGCTGATGTTAGCACACTAAAGTGACGGCCCTTCTTCCGTCGTTTGGTTCAGCGGGCAGATGCGATCCACCGTCATGCGCTCCGTACCATACCCGTACCACTCGAAGAATACCGCATCTGCCGCGCGCGCAGCGATAAGCTCCTCCGCTGCGATACATGCTGCCAGCGGATCATCGGTCGCTTCGTAGACCTCCAACGCACGCCAGGCGGCGTCAGGGTAGGGATCGTTTGGCGCGCTATACGAACGCACTGTCAGCCCCGTGTAGACTTGCCGCATCGCCTCCACATCGCCCCGCTGCGCATAGACGAACATGGCTTCGAGCGTTGCGTACCCCACGATGCGCGCCCAGGCGTCGGGGGTCAGCCAGCCGTCGTCCTGGTAGACGCCGGGGTAGTTGACCACAGCCAACGCCAGATTGAGCGCCGCGTCCCAGTCTTCGTTTTCCAGCGCGGTGTTGGCGTCGAGCATCTGGAAGTAGGGGTGGGCGTCTGGATCGGGCGTATCTTCGACTAGACGATACGCGCCCTCGCGCCAGGCGAAAACCTGCGTGCGTGGGCGCTGCAAGCCTGCGCCTACCGAGCCATACATCCCGCCGTGCATCACGACATCCAACAGCCCATCGCCGTTGTGATCGACCAGTGTATAGTCGGTGTAGGCTTGCATCACCGGATCGGCGACGAGCGAGTGCCAGCGCCGCCCATCCCACTGTCCGATGATGATACCGGTGAAGCACGTGTGCGCGCCACAAGAGACCTGCTCCACCATCACCTCCAAATGACCGTCGGCATTGATGTCATCGATCATCAACAGCACCGGCTTGGAAACATCCCAAATGTTTTCATCCTCAATGATAATCGCTGCCGGAATGAACAAGCTATCACGCACCTGAAAGATGAGCAGGTTGGCAGGACAGAATGTCGCCCCGCACCCCATATCGCGCGCGGGGACGCTGATAAGCCATTCGGTTTCGCCGTCGCCGTTGAGATCGCGGGCGACGGCCCAGGCGTTGGGCGGCAGTGCCCCCTCATAACTGCTGTCCGCGGGCATCCAGGCCGTCAATTGGGCCAGGGTTGCGTCTGTGCGGGTGTTCTCGTCCGCAGTTGTATCTATATTGAGTAGATCGGTGACAGTCTGGATGTATTCTCGCACCCACGCGGCTTGCGTATCCTTCTCCACGTCGAAAAGGGCAGGACGGGTTGGCGTCCAGTTCGCTGGCGGTGGGGTCACCGGTCCGTATGGCAACAGTCCCATGGCCAGCGCCTCGCGCGGCGTGGTGGTGGGGGTGGGAAACGGTGTGGGAGTTGGCGGTGCTCCCGGTGGAGCTGTCGGTGGTGGTGGCGCTGTCACTGTGATTGGCAGAAGCGCCGCTGCCGTCGTTGCAACCGCAGTCGGTGTAGCTTCAGGGCGCGAAAGGAAGGATGGCCGGGCACAGCCGGCCATCCCAACGATCAAAACAAGACACAAGCTCCATTGTGATGTACGTCTCACGATTCTCTCCCACTCATCGCTGATCGCTGGCCGCTAGAAATTACAGCTTTTTCCAGCTCAGGCGAGCCATCGCTGCACCGGTCTGCTCGAAGTATTCCACGCGGATGGTGGCGTTGCCTTGGGGCAGGGTTACGGTGGCCGTGCGTGTGCCCCGCATCGGGCGCCAGCTATCGATGACTAACCGGTCGTTCACGTAGACGCGCACACCGTCATCGGTGGTGGTGGTGAAGCGATACCGCCCGGCCTCGAAGGCGAACGTGCCCGTCCAGCGCACGGCAAACTGATCGACCGGAATTTCGGTCGCAGGTGAGCCAAGCTTCCAGTCGAAGTTGATGGCCTCATCGGTGCGCGTCAGCGCCGGCGATTTGGTCAAGTCGCGCCCGGTGAAGTATTCTCCCTGCCACGGACCGGGATATTGTATGGGTGCTGGCGTGCTGGCTGGCGTACCTGGCTTGGGGGTGGGTTGGGCCGATGCGCTCGGGAAGCCGTAATTCGGCGACGGCGCCATAGCCTGTGCGGCCGGGATGGTGGCGGCATAATCCCACCAGAACTGCATGCGCGCGCTGCCGGCGGCTTCGAAGTACTCCACCCGCAGGGTGTGCGGCCCTGACAGGTAGTGCCAGTCCTGATACCGCCAGACATTGTCTTGCGGAGTCCAATAATCCATGTGCATGCTGGTGTTGTCGATCCAGAGGCGCATGCCGTCGTCGGAGCGGGTGTTGAAGCGGTAAAGTCCCGGCGTGAAGTTGATCGTGCGCGTCCATTGCACGGCGAAGTTATCGCTCGGCATCCAACTCACCGGTGCGCCTTGCCCCCAATCGAAGTTGATCTCGGCATCGTCGCGGATCAGCGCCGGAGCGCCGCGGAAATCACGGTTGTCGTAGTAGCGTCCCTCCCAGCCTTTGACGCTATCCAGACGATCCCACCAGGCGTAGATGTTGGCCAGGTCGCCATGTTCGTAGTATTCGACGACCACCGTGTATTGGCGAGCACTCAGCGTAACGTCGCTGCTGCGCCTGTTGGGCTGCTTCTGGTCGTACCAGGCATCGATGACTAGCTGCCCGTCCACGTAGAGGCGCACGCCGTCATCACTGCTGGTATAGAACCGGTAGGTTCCGGCCTCGAAGCCCAACGTGCGTGTCCAACGCACGGAGAAGTTATCCGCCGGCACCGCCGCGTCAGGGCTGTTGTGCCCCCAATCGAAATCGATGGCGGTGTCATAGCGGGTCAGCACCGGGTTGCCGGATAGCGTCCGATTGTTGAAGTAATCTCCACGCCAGGCTGCGCCGCCGCTGGTTTTTTCCCAGCCCACTTGCAGCGCCGCAGTGCCGCCACGTTCGTAGTATTCCACCCGCACGCGATAGGTGCCCGGCGCAATGTAACGATCGATGATACTCCAGGTATCCGAGCGGTCGCGCCAATCGTCGATGACGAGCGTGTCGCCGACCCACAGCCGTATGCCGTCGTCCGAGCGGTACGAGAAGCGGTAGGTGCCGCCTTCGAACCATTCGTCACGGGTGAAGCGGGCGGAAAAATTGTCAGCGGGGATTCCCGTCCCTGGACTGCCGCCACCCCACTCGAAGTGCAAGCCGGATTCGTAGCGGGTGAGTGCCGGCGCGCCCGACAGGTCCACATTGGTGAAGTACTCAGCGTACCACTCCCCGGCGCCGAAGGCGGGAACATAGCCTACCATCAGCGCGAACACCGTCACCAGGATCAGCCCGGCCATCCACTTGGTCGATATTGTTTTCATTCGAATACCTCCTCTTTTTTGTTAATCCTGCGAATTTTGAAAACCCGCAGTCTCTCTAAAATCAAGACGGCAGTGGACCAGAATTTGTTCCCGTTGTTGGCATTTTACCATTGTCCTTTTTCATGCCTTGTGATATACTCAACTCGCTCGGTAAAAGACCAGGCCAATAAAAAATAGAAGGTGAATCCATTGAACGACAATGATGATCTCCCGTCTGTACTCGTTTCTGAACAAGGGTCCTGTGGCAAGAATGGCTACATTGATCATCTGAGCAGTCCGAATCCGCGTCAACGTTCGCAGGCTGCGCAGGAGCTGGGAAAACTCAAAGCCGGCTACGCCGTCCCCAATCTTATCACACTTCTCAAAGAAGATGTGAACACCTACGTGCGCTGCGCGGCTGCGGAGGCGCTCGGCCATATCGGACACAACGCCGCCGCCTTCCCCCTGATGGACGCCCTGCGCGATCCTTGCTCTTTTGTACGCCGCGCTGCCGCCATTGCGCTGGGACAGATGCAGGCCAAAGAGGCGCAGGGTGCGCTGCTTAATGCCCTGGATGATAGCAACTTCTACGTCCGGCGCGCGGCGATCAACGCCATTGGCAAGTTGGGGATTCCCGACATGGGTGCGATCTTGCTGCCCCTGCTTTCGACGCCCGATCTGCGCATCCGTCGTACCGTGCTCATCGCGTTGCGCCGTCTCAACGTGCAAGAAGCCGCGCCGCAGATGATCGAGATGCTCAAGACATACCTTGCCGCGCCCAACCAGCGCGATTTGCCGGTGGTCAAGACGCTCGTCGTGGCGCTGGGCGATTTGCATCCACCCACGGCGATCCCGGTTTTGTCCGACATCGTGCGCGGCTATGTGGGGGCGCGTTCGCTGGCCGCCAGTGCTATCGGGGAAATCGGTGGGCTGGAGGGTGGGCCGGTGCTGGTCGAAGCGCTGGCCGATAAAAGCGTCAATCTGGAACTGGCTGCCCTCAAGAGCCTGGGGCGGATCAAATACCGGAAGGCGCTCCCGGCTGTGCGCGAGTTCTTGACCTCGGCCGATCCACGCCTGCGCCGCACGGCTGCGCTCACGGTCGGCAATCTCGACGACACGACGGCGATTCCTGCGTTGATCGAGATGGCCTACAACGACAGTAGCCCGTTGGTGCGTCCGGCGGCTATCGAGGCTTTAGGCATCCTCGGCGACAAAACGCTGATCCCGCAACTCTTGCCGCTGGTGGACGACTCCAACGCCTATCTGCGGGCCGCGCTGGCCCACACGCTCAGCACTCTGGACGGGACAATGCCTGACGTGCAGCGCGCGTTGAAAAAACTGGCGCAGGATCAGGTGGAACACGTCGCCTTTGCAGCGCAGAGGGCATTGAATGCCTGCGAGAGGAAAAACGGCAGGCGACCGGTC
>JAKJAB010000087.1 GCA_022707725.1 Chloroflexota bacterium
CGCAGCCCGGCCTGGCAAAAAACGCCGCCACGGGCGCGGTGTGCCGTCATCTCGCCCTCGTGCATCAAATGTGGGCAGCGCGCCCCACCCCGTGGTTGTGGGCTGCGCTGGCGCAGGGGGAAATCGTCTCCCCGGAACCGCTGGCCCCACTACTCGACAGCCTGCCAACAGAACTGGCTGTGGCCCGCGACTGGTTCACGATGACGCTGGCGCAGCCATCCGGCCGGACGTATCTGGCCCGGCTCGTGCCAGCCATTATCCCGGAGGCGGAGAGGACGACCGAACCAACGACTCGCCCGGCAAGCGCCTCCGAAGGTGCTGCCCAGCCAACAGCGCGCGGGCGCCAGGCTGCGAGCAATTTCGTGGGATTGTCGCTGTTGCTGCCGGTGATCCGTGACCTGGGGCTGCACGCCCATCTGGGCCGCGAGGGTCTCTACCAACTGCTGCTTGCCGCTGTCGGGCGCGATATCCAACCGCTGGCGTGGAGCGACGCCGGCCCGGCGTGGCTGTGCGGGCTGACGGCGCGGGAAGCTGGGCGTGCGCGGGAGGCCGCCGTCGACTGGCCCGAGCGCGCACTGTGGGATACGCCGGACGTGACCGAGGCGGACGCGCAGCATCTAGGGACGCTGCCGTGCGCCGCTTTCGCGTTGCTGGCGCTGCGCCGACTCGCGCAAGGGCTGCGCGGCTTCGCCGAAAGCAGCCCGGCCTATCTGGCAAAGCAGTTCATCAACCTGCCGGGCCATCTGGTCATCGATGAAGAGAAGGTATCGGTTTACTTCAGCCGCGCGCCGCTGGGCATCGTCCTGCAAATGGCGGGACTGGACGGAGATCGCGGTCCGATTCCGTGGCTGGAAAATCGCCACTTATGGATTGATTTGCAATGATTGAAGCTTACACGAACACACGCGAATACGTGCGCGATTTCCTGTCGCTGCTGGCGCTTCGCCTGCACCGCGAGGTGACACTGACGCGACAGTTGCGCAGCGCGGGCGCGGACGAGGCATTTCTGGGCCTTTTCCTCTCCGAAGCGGAGGTGGACGACATTCTCGCCGGGCTGCACGGCGTGACATCGCCGCACGACGGGCACATCGTTAATTTAGAAGCAGAAATCACGGCGTTGGATGCGCACATCCGCGAGCGCCTGGCGCATACCAAATCGCTGCTGCGCGTGCAACGTCTAGGCGCATTGTTCGCCCTATCGCCGCCGGCACTGGAAGCCGTACTGCTCTTGTTGGCACCGGAAGTGGACAACCGCTTCGGGCGCGTGTACGCCTATTTGCAGGACGACGTCTCGCGGCGCTGGCTCAGTCCCGGGCTGGCGCTACGTTTGCTCCCTGGCGCTGCTCCCGATGATCCGGCGGCGCGCGCGCTGTTCGGCGTGGGATCGCCGTTGGTGAGCGCAGGTCTGGTGCACGTGAGCGACGCCGGGGAAGGGTTACCTGCGCCGCTATTGGATCGTCCTCTCAAGCTGGATGATCGCATCGCCGAGTATTTGTTGGAGAACGACGGCCTCGACCCGCAGTTGACGGGGATTGCCTCACTCGAAGTCGCAGAGCACACGCTGGACGCGCTCCCACTCGAACAAGTTTTGCGGGCGCAGGTGGCGAATCTGCTGGCCCTGTGGCGGACGCCGTCCGCGCCTGCCGCGTATTTCTGGGGGCCGGAGGGCAGCGGCAAAGCTGCTACGGTCCTTGCGTTGGCCCGCGCTCTGCGCCGCCCATTGGTCACAATCGACGCGAGGGCGCTGGCGGTTCAGCCGTCCAACCGGCTCGCCACGCTCGTGCAGGCCGCCGTCCGCGAGGCACGCCTGCGTAACGCCGTGCTCCACTTCCGCCACGTCGATGCCCTGAACGAGCAAGGGCAGGCGGAAATCGCCAAATCGTTGGAGCCGCACGTCGTCCTTTCGGCGTGCGCGCTGTGGACACTGCCCAACCTCACCGATGCGCCGGTCGTCGTCCACTTCCCCGTGCCGGACTACGCGCTGCGCGAGCGGTTGTGGCAGGCGCACCTCGACGGGCAGACGGCAAGCGATCCGCGCCTACCGGCGGATTTAGCCGGGCGCTTCCGCCTGACGCCGGGGCAGATCGCCCAGGCAAAACAAACCGCCCAGCACCGGGCCTGGCTGCGCGAAGGCTCGCCGGCGCTGCCAAACCGCGACGACCTGTTCGAGGGATGCCGCCAGCAGTCGAATCCCGCGCTCGCCCAGCTGGCGGTCAAAGTGGTATCCCCCTACGCATGGGACGATCTGGTGCTGCCGGACGCGCAGATGGCGCAATTGCGCGCCATCGAGAGCCAGGTGCGACACGCGCACATCGTCTACACGCAGTGGGGATTCGAGGCCAAACTGGCGCTCGGCAAGGGACTGAACGCGCTCTTCTCCGGGCCGTCGGGCACGGGCAAGACGATGGCGGCGGGCATCCTGGCCCAATCGCTGGGGCTGGACATCTACAAAATCGACCTGTCGGGCGTGGTGAGCAAGTACATCGGCGAGACGGAGAAGAACCTGAGCCGCATTTTCGAAGAGGCCAGCGCAGCCAACGTCATCCTTTTCTTCGACGAAGCTGACGCGCTGTTCGGGAAGCGTTCCGAGGTCAAGGATGCCCACGACCGCTACGCCAACATCGAGATCAGCTACCTGTTGCAGAAGATGGAGGAGTACGCCGGCGTTTCGATTCTGGCGACGAACCTGAGCCAGAACCTTGACGAGGCGTTCACGCGGCGGATGCAGTTCGTCGTCGATTTCCCATTCCCCAACGCGGCGGACCGCGAGCGCATCTGGCGCGGGATGTTCCCCGCTGCCGCTCCGCGCGGGGACGATATCGATTTCCCATTCCTGGCGACGCAGTTCGACCTGGCGGGCGGCAACATCAAAAACTGCGTGCTGGCGGCGGCCTTCCTCGCCGCTGAGGATGGCGGTGTCATCGCGATGGCGCACCTCGTCCAGGGCGTGGCCCGCGAGATGAACAAGCTTGGTCGTCCACTGCAACGGGCCGACTTTGGCGAATATTTCGGCGCGGCACGGCGGAGGTACGGATGAATCGATATTGGTGGTCGCGGTGGTTGCCCTCTTATATGCCTCTGCGCAATGAGTCCCCGGAAAACGAGACCGAAAGCGAAGAGGAGGGCAGCAAGCTATCAATCGGTGAAGCGGTGATGCTTTTACAACGGTTGGCAGGTACACGCGCCGTCGACCAGGCGCATCTAGCGCAAGCTGCGCGTCGTCTCCAACAGCGTTTGGGCAATCAGGCTGTCCGGCGGCTGGCGGCCGATAGAGGCAACCCCTTGCCTTCTGGCCTGCGAACTGAGGTAAGCGGGGACGTTGGTGCGGATTTGAACGATGTGCGCATCCATACCGGCCCAACAGGTCAAGCGGTCGCTCACGCCGCCGGTGCGCAGGCCGTGACTGTAGGACGTGACATCGCGTTTGCAGACGGCGCTTATGCGCCGGAGACGGTAGCCGGGCGCCAACTTCTGGCCCACGAGCTATCGCACACCGTGCAAGCCGGTTTGGGCAGCGGGAAGGACGTCGCTACGCTGGAACAAGAAGCCCAGACAGCCGGATATCCAACGCCGGGTTCGGCCGGATTGGGGCAGGCGCTTCTGCAAGAAGTGAAATCGTGGGGCGATCGCGTCCGTGAGGCGCAAGCAGAAACGGATGCCAGAAAACGACGCACTTCATTCATCGCGCTCGTTCAGGAAGCCCTGGCCGGATACACCTTATCCATCGCGCCGGACAGTTCTTCCGGCGGTCCAGTTGCGCCACAGGACTACCAACCGGCTCCGGCCATCAACTTCGATATGCACCTGGAAAACAAGGAGTATTGGGCCGGCGCCGGTCGTCAAGGCAAGTTAGGGCCGCGCACCGGCTACTTTTTCTCGGCCGAAGGCAAAGGCTATGCGATCATCGGACCGGGGGCCATCGATGCCAGCACGCCAGCGTTGACCAAGATGCACGCAGACCACGAATTATTCCACGCGCTACACCATGTCGATAGCAACAAATCCTTCAACGACCGCGAGGTAGAAGCCTGGACCGACGCCTTCATCCACTATTTCCATCAAGTTTTCAAGGCCGGCGGGCAGTGGAAACCGCTCATCGATTACTACGAGGGCGCGACAGAGAGTGCGCGGACGGCGGCGCTAACCGCGCTGGTGGATTATTACGGAAAACAATCCGAAGAGGTGCAAAGAGCGCTGTTGTTGTGGCTCAAGCGTCGTCAAGGCGATATGGCAGATAAACTGCTGGTGAAGCATCTGACCGGGCGACTCGTCCTCCCGACGCCGGCCTCCCCGACGCCTGCGCCCACGCCTCCTCCGCCATCACCATGAAGCGTTACGCTTGAGGCAATATCCTCATGGCAGAAACGAACAAAGTTGTCGCAGTGCCGGAATCCAGTCCGCCGGTACAGACGGTATCAGAACCTCAGATACAGGCGGAAGGATCGTTTGCGCCACACCGCATACAGCGCCAGGCGAGTCATAAGGCTATGCTTTCGCAGCCACCGGCGGGGGTGGATGGCAATAGCCGGCAGTGGTTAACCTTACAGCGTTCCGCCGGTAATTACGCACTGAGTCGTTTGGTGCAAAGGCAATCTTCGAGTGCAATTCCACAGCCAGGCCCGGTAACGCAAGCTGTACTGAGTAGCCGCGGGAATGGGGTACCGCTTCCCGCGGGAATCCGCACTTCTCTGGAAACGTCGCTTGGACACGATCTGGGCGACGTTCGCATCCACACGGATCGAGAAGCCGGCCAAGCCGCCGAAGAATTGCAGGCAGCGGCGTTTACCAGCGGTCAAGACATCTTCTTCGGCGCCGGTACCTATGCCGCCGGATCGACATCCGGTCGGGAATTGCTCGCACACGAAGTTGTCCACACCATACAACAAAGGGGCGCGCCTGAGCGCCTTGCCCCGACTTCCGCCACGGTCAGCCAGCCGGGCGAACCGTTGGAGCAGCAGGCAGCAACCGTTGCCCATCAGGTGGCGACCGGCCAGCCGGTAGACACCGCACGCCTCACCCAGGTGGGAGGCCAGGCGCAGTCTCACACGACGTGGCGCGCTGGCGGCGCACCATCCACACCGCCGCCCCCTCCCACACCGGCTTCGACTCCCGCAGCAGAGGCAGCAGCGCTCGGTACACCGGCAGAAGAAGTCTCGTTAGCAACGGCGACGTTCATACCTTCGGAGGCTTTGACAGCCTATATCACCGCCCAGGGCCGGCAAGGGGCGAGCGTCCCTGTCCGACTGGGAAACCTGGCGCGCGGCCCCATCAACATCCGCAAGGAGAGAGGAACTTACCGCACGACTGGCGACGGGTACCAGGCCGTTCCGCTGGTCCTGCCTGTTCTCCAGCCGTTGCGTGACGCCGGCATCAATCCTGTGCTCGCCCTGAGACTCCGTGACAGCGCCTTCGAAGGGTACGCCAGCATCGCTACACAACGTGGCGCTGCCGGTAATCCCGCAGCGCTCGTCAACTGGATCAAAGACCACAGCCAGGAGATGGGCTGGTTGGGAATGGATGTAAGTCGCTTCCCCAGCGCTGCCAACGAATTGCGGGACGGCGTTCTCCGCTTGCAGGTGAACAACTTCCAATTCAGGCTTGGCGGCTTTCTCGACGGCAGTGGAAACTTCGGGCTGGAAAACGAGACGGTGACGTTCGACGCCAATGCCACCGTCCACGTGCAGGGGTTGACCGACGCGCAACTGGCGATCAACCGCAATGCCGAGGGCAAACTGAACGGACAGGTCGAGGTGCCGGTGAGTATCGCAAAATTCTCCGGCAACATCCTGGCCCGTTACGCAGATGGCACAGTCGACGTGCGCGGCACAGTCCGCTACACGGATGAGAAATTCAGCGGCGAGATCACACTGCTGGTCACAGACGCGGCAACGGCGCGCAACGTCGCCCTCCAACATCTGGGGCCGGACGCGGTACTGGCATCCGGCGAGCAATCCAGTGGGGCGACGGGTGAGGTGCACCCCGGCCCCCGCGCCCTGGCCGGTTGGGGCACGCTCGATTTCGCTTTCACCGAATGGTTGACCGGCAAAGCGCAGGTCATCGTCGATAACGAAGGCCACATCACCGTCATCGGCGAGATCACACCGCAGGCAGAAGTAGAGCTTTTCGCCCAGCGGGACTACATCGTCGAAATCTTCACGCTGGAAGTGCGCGCCCGTTATGGGATACCGCTGGTCGGCAGCATCTTCCTCTTCGCCAATATCGGAATGCAAGCGTTGGCGAAATTCGGGCCGGGTAAGATTTACAACATCGCCATTCGCGGCCGCTACTCGACCGATCCGCGCGTCTTCAACGAGTTCAGCATCGAAGGGACGCTCAACATTTCCGCCTTCGCCGGTCTGCGGATGCGCGCCGAAGGCGGGGCGGGGTTGGAACTGCTCGGGCACGACATCAAGGCAGGCGTCGGCGTCAATGCGCTGGCCGGCGTGCGCGGCTACGTCGAAGCCACGCCGACCATCGGATATCGTGAAAAGGCCGCGCCGGAGGAAGGAAAAGCCGGGGAATTCTACATCAAAGGCCACATGGAATTGGCGGCGCAGCCCTTCCTGGGATTGAGCGGCGATCTGTTCGTCGAGTTGGATAGCCCGTGGTGGTCGCCAGCGCCGGACAAGAAGTGGACGTGGCCGATCGGCTCGTTGGAGTATCCGTTGCCGGGCGAGTTTGGCATTGGCGCGGACGTGGATTACGTGATCGGTTCGGATCAATTGCCGGAAATCCAGTTTGGCGAGGTCGATTTCAACAAAGACAAATTTATGACCGATCTGATCAACGACAAAGTCCCGCCCAAGAGCCAGGGCGAGCAGGAAAAACAAGGCGAGTGGCAAGAGGGCGAGACCACCGGCGAGGCGGCAGCCCCCACCGTTGTGAGTGAAGGCGGCACACCCGAGGCGGAACCGGCCACCGGGCAGCAGCAACCGGGTGAGGGCGAACTCCCATCGCCGGAAGTTCAGGAGCGTTGGTTAAGCGGATTGCGAGCATTAGGCAGTCTCGCGCAGAAATCGAAGAGCGATCCATTCGATGAGGTCGAGATCGGCGCTGCGCTTGGACAACTCAAAACGCAGTTTGGGTTCACCGAACTCACGCCCACGCGCACAGGCGAGGATTGGAGCGTCTATGCGGCGATGAATCCCAACAACAAGAAAAATCCTCTGGTCGTCGAAGGAGAACCTTCGACAGCCGGCGCAACGGCAGTGGAAGGTTTACCGGCCTTGCCGCCAGGTGTACCAAGTCTAGCGGCTGGTGAACTTGTCCGAATCCACACAGGGCGTGATTGGGCCATCGGCGATTTCCAGAGATACTATACGGAATATAATACGCACCTCATCGAAGTGAAAGTGGGAAACGCCAAATTATCGAAACCCGTCAGCGCCTTTAATCAGGAACAAGGCTGGAAAACGTATACGAGTGGAGCGACGAAAATCACCTACTGGGCGCTTGACGGACTCAACCGTCCAACAGGCGTCCAGGCAACGCTCGGATTGCCGTTGCCACAGGGGTCACGGGCGTCTTACACACCAGTGGGATTCGAAGGACAACAGGCAGGCCACGCGCGCGGACACTTACTTGGAAACCAACTCGGCGGGTCGGGTAGCGAGGCGCGAAATATTGTAACGGTCTACCAAAATCCGGTGAATACACCTATAATGAGTGGATATGAAGCACAAGTGCGGAAAGCCGTCGAAGGCGGACAAATCGTGGAATACCGAGTGACAACGGTCTACACTGGATCCGATCCCATGCCATCGGCTATTACCATCGAAGCTACGGGTGACGGCGGGTTCTCTTTATCGGTATCCATTCTCAATCGTAAATAGACACAAAAGGATTGTGCGGTGATACTTGAGACGCTCTGTGACGTAATATCTCCCCCCGATACACCATACGATACCGGCGAAACTGAGGCATGGCACGAAATCGAAGGAAAGATTGGCCGTGCACTACCTTCCGATTATAAGGCATATATCCATAGATTTGGTACGGGCTGTATTGGCAAATTCGTATGGGTGTTCAATCCATTTACAGGTAATGCCAATCTCAACCTGCTCCACCAAATCACAGTGCAATTGGATGTTCTACACACACTCGAAGAACAATTCGACGTAGCGTGCCCCTATCCTTTATATCCGCAGCCCGGCGGCCTGCTGCCGTGGGGGATTACCGACAATGGAGATGTGTTGTTTTGGCAAACCACAGGCAATCCCGACCAATGGAATACCGTCATCCACGAATCGAGAGGTCCCGAATACGAAGAACACCCAGGTGGCGTCGTAACCTTTTTGACAGACCTTATCCTGGGTAACATTGAGAGCACGATCATCCCATTCGAGCTTATCGATCAACAAGCGCCTTTTGTGCCCGCGAAGTAACCTGCATACACACCCCATCTGTTCAGCCAACCGTGCTGGCTCTTCCTGGTCAAGCATTTGAAGTCTCTTTCTGAAACAGTTACGTAGAAATTTGCGTTCTCCACCGTCCGGGCTATACTACAAGCCTACCCTTCCAATTTCTAACACAGCGACTACACAACACGCTCTTGACGTCTGTTTCGTTCCGGTTTATCCAGGTTGGGCGACCAAAGCCGTACTTGCATAGGTATGGTTCAACGTCAGGCAAGGCGATGGAGACATAGTTTTTCCCTGCCTCCCCCCGGCTTGACCAAGATGATCTTGTCTATCACTACATCACAGTACGCCGCCGAGTTTCCCACCGATCAATACTCGAACATCCGCGAGTTCATCTCCAAACCGGTGGAGCCGGAAATCTTGTTAGGAAAAATCAAACAACATATCTGGTCCATCCTCGACACGCAGAGGGAACCGCGAGTCTGGCGCGCACAAGTCCGGCTTGCCATAATCAGCTTCGGTTGGTAAAATCCTAACCAGTAAAAGTGTAAAGCAAGCTATAAGGAGGCTGATCATGCAATACCGCACATTTGGAAAGTTGGACTGGAAATCCTCGGCGTTGGGATTTGGCTGTATGCGCCTGCCCACCACTGATCCACAGGATCGTACTACCATCGATGAGGACCTGGCAACGCAGATGGTGCGCTACGCCATCGACCATGGTGTGAACTACATCGACACGGCGTATCCCTATCACAATGGGGAAAGTGAGCGTTTTGTCGGGCGCGTGCTACAAGATGGCTACCGCGAGAAAGTGCGCCTGGCGACAAAATTGCCAGTATGGGCGGTCGATGCCGAGGATGCGGTCGGGCGCATCCTCAACGAGCAGCTCGAAAAGCTGCAAACCGACCACATCGACTTCTACCTGTTCCACGCACTGAGCAGGCTGCGTTGGGAGACCGTGGAACAGTTCAACCTACTGGCCTGGGCGGAGAAGGCGCTGGCCGATGGCCGCATCTGCCATCTGGGGTTTTCGTTCCACGATAACTACGACGCTTTCAAGATAATTGTCGATGCGACGGATTTATGGAGTTTCTGTCAAATACAGTACAATTTTATGGACATCGAAAACCAGGCCGGGACGAAAGGTCTACGCTACGCCGCCTCAAAAGGACTGGCCGTCGTCATTATGGAGCCGATCCTGGGTGGGCGGTTGGTGAATCCGCCCCAACCCGTGCAAGATATCTGGGGCAGCGCCCCAGTCCAACGCAAGCCCGCCGACTGGGCGCTGCAATGGCTGTGGAACCAGCCGGAAGTGTCGGTCGTCCTCAGCGGGATGAGTACGATGCAACACGTGACCGAGAACGTCGAGAGCGCGTCCAACTCCGGTGTGGGCACACTGACGGTTGAAGAACTCGCTGTCGTGGATCGCGTCCGCGCCAAGTATGAGGAGTTGTGCCCCATCCCCTGCACCAAATGCGAATACTGCCTGCCCTGCACCGTCGACCTTAAAATCCCCGAGCTGTTCGACATCCTGAACCGGGCGGCGATGTACAACAAATTCGCCGAGGCCCGCGAGCACTACGCGCGCTTGTCCGACGCAGAAAAGGCCAACGCCTGCATCCAATGCCGCGTGTGTGAGGAAAAGTGCCCGCAATCCATCCCCATCAGCGAGTGGATGCTCGTCGTTCACGATGTACTCGGCGCGGGCAAGGCCTTCGATGCGTGCGTTTTGCCATAGATGCACGCGGGCACAAAAGGAGTAACGAAAGCCCCTGGTAGTGTGACCAGGGGCTTCTGCTTGGTAGAAAGACGCCCGTAAAACTCAATCCACAGAATTGCGCGCAATCTGCGCGGCGATGCGGGCATTGTTGAGCAGCAGGCTCTCGTTGGCGTGTTTCGTTCGCGCCTCACTGAGGGCGACCATACGCGCAAGGATGAACGGGGTGATGGCTCTGCCGGACACGCCCTGCGCATCGGCCTCGGCGACGGCTTGCGCAATAAGCGGCTCGATCTCGGCGGCGGGGACTTCGTCCTCGGCGGGGATGGGTGCCGCGACCAGCAGCCCTTGCGGCAGACGCAGCGCCCGCTGCGCCTGGAAGACGTCCACCACCTGATCCGTGCTGTCGACGCGCTGATCCACCGGCAACCCAGAAGTACGGCTATAGAACGCCGGGAATTCGTCGGTTTGCCAGCCAAGCACCGGCACGCCCCACGTTTCGAGGTATTCCAACGTGCGCGGGAGATCGAGAATAGACTTCGCCCCCGCGCACACGACAATCAACGGCGTGGAAGCCAGCACGGGCAAATCGGCGGAGATATCCTCCGGGTGTCCACGATGCACGCCGCCGATGCCGCCCGTCGCAAAGACGCGAATCCCGGCACGGTGCGCCAGCAGCGTCGTCGTCGCCACCGTCGTCCCACCGTGGACGCCGCGCACGCCGATCAACGGCAGATCGCGCACACTCACCTTGGCAGCGGTCGTGTCGGTCGCCAGCACTTGCACCTGCGTGTCGCTCAATCCCACACACACTGCGCCGCGCCATATCCCGATGACGGCAGGGACAGCGCCCGCAGCTCGGATCGCCTCCGCCATCCGCCGGGTGATGTCGATGTTGGCGGGATAGGCGAAGCCGTGCGTGATCAATGCGGACTCCAGCGCCACGACCGGCTGCCTGGCGTCAAGCGCCTGCTGAATCTCTTGGGCAATATGAAAGTCAGCCATTGTCCCACCTGTCCTATTTCTTGCCGAGCAGTTGCAGCGCCAGCGCCGCGTAAGTCTGCGCCGCGGCATAGACTTGCTCAACCTCAACATATTCGTTGATGGTATGGGGCAAGGAGGGATTGCCCGGTCCGAAGCCTACGGTGGGCACCTGCGCCACAGCGGCGGTATAAGCGCCCTCCGTGGCGAAACGCCAGCGCGTCAATCCCGGGCGCAGGCCCACCGTCTGGGCGGCCCGGAACATGGCCTTCACCAGCGGGTGGCGCTCCTCGAAAGCCCACGGCAGCGACGTCCGCCGCACGCGATACGTCTTACCGGTATGCGTTGTCACTTCTTCTTCGATCACTTTGACTTCCGCGTCTGCACCCTCACGGGTGATGATGCGCTGTACTTCGAGCAGGGCCTTCGCCTCCGTCTCGCCGACGGTCAAACGGCGATCCAGCGTCATCTCGCACAGA
>JAKJAB010000088.1:0-6995 GCA_022707725.1 Chloroflexota bacterium
CATCTGGCCTGGGTTGGGCCGGATGCCCACGGTTCCTTCGTCTGGAGCGACAATCATGATTTCTACACCCGCTCCTGGAATCCCAACGAGTTCGTGGCGCGCGCCACGGGCGGTTTCTGGTTTTTCACCGGGATTGATGGCAGTGGCAATGTCACCGGCGGCGCGCGGTTGCCGGCAAATGAGGGCACGTGGTATGATCTCTCCGACCGTAACGCCAAGGCGAACTTTGCTGCGATCGATGGACGCGACGTTCTGGCGCGACTGGCGACGATTCCGATCCAGACGTGGAATTACAAAGCGCAGACTCCCGCCGTCCGCCACATCGGCCCGATGGCGCAGGATTTTTATGCGGCCTTTGGGATGGGTGGAGATGAGCATTACATCTCGACGGTGGACGCCGACGGCGTGGCGCTGGCCGCCATCCAGGGGTTGTACCAGACCGTGCAAGAGCAGGATGCCCGGCTCGCGGCGCAACAGACAGAATTGGACGCCCTCCGGCAGCAGAACGCCGATCTGGAAACGCGGCTGGCAGCGTTGGAGGCGCAGACGACCGGCAGCGCCTCGAGCGCCGCGCCCATTCCGTGGGCGCTGGCAGCGGGTGGACTGTTCGCGTTCGGTATGGTTGTGACACAACGCCGTCATGGAGGAGGGACAAGATGAAGCGAAAACGTGTCTTTGTGATCCTGTTCGTATGTCTGGCTTTTGCCGGCTGGGTCACGGTACGCGCACAATCGGGCGGGGGTTACGACCTCACGTGGAACACGGTGGATGGCGGTGGTGGTATGAGCAGCGGCGGCGCGTACTCGCTCGGTGGTACAGCCGGCCAGCCAGATGCGGGATCGCTGAACGGCGGGAGCTATACGCTTGCGGGTGGCTTTTGGCAGGGCGGTGGAAGCGCCGAACCACCTGCGTATCACATCTTCCTACCTCTTGTTTTACGTAGCACAAGATGAAATACAGCAGAGGAGAGTCTATAAGACACTTTGCCCGTTGGCCCGCTGCGTAAGGTAGCATAGAAACTCTCACTGCTGTCAGAACTATCCACCGTTAATCCAATGATGTTTGTTGCCATTTGTAGAGCGATACGATATTTCAACTGAGGAGGTAACGATGTTTATCAAAATATGGACAAGAATCTTTTTCTTCATGACCATCACTTCATTACTTCTGGCTGGATGTGCACCACCATCTGAGTTGCCCAAAGGACCAGATGCCGTGTGGCATGTGGTGGTCATCGGCGATTCCAGTTTGTGGGGACTGGGTGAGGCTTTTACATCCCAGATCGAAAAAGATGTCGGAGTCAAAGTTGTGCTCGAAGATTTCACCTTGGGCGCCCTGAGCGCTGGCGAAGTACTCCAGGCATTGCAAACAGGAGAAACATTGCAGAAATTACCCGCTGCGCTGAGAGATGCCGAAGTTGTGGTCATGTTTGTCAATCCAGTGGATTCGGTTGATACGGAGAAGCCATTGAATTTTGACGGATGTTTCTTTTCCAGTGCTCCGAGTTCTTGCGAACCCGCGTCTTTCCAAAAGTGGACAACTGATTTGAAAGCGATTTGGGCTGAAATTCTCAAACTGCGCAAAGGCCGGCCGACTATCCTTCGAGCCACAGATATATACAATCCTCTCGTCAGTCCTTGGAATAAACATGGAGTATTCGAAGCCTGTACCGAGTGTTGGGAAAACATGTCCGATGCGGCGCGCCTGGCTGCCGAAGCATATGACATCCCATTTCTCAGTCGCTATGATGCGTTCAACGGTGTGAATCACAACGAAGATCCCAGGGAGAAAGGGTACATACGAAACGACGGAGAACACCCCACCGACCTTGCGAACCAGTATACCGCTGAATTGCTCTCCCAGATGGGGTACGAACCGGTCTCACCGCCATAAGCTCAGCCTAAGTCGGCGAATAACATGAGCGCAGAGGCTTCTGACGCCCAAACGATCAATTTTTTCACTATCTACCTCTGCTCCTCATACGGCCGGGGTGACGCTGCCGGCGAGTTCCGGCGCTCCAAAGAGGGGTCGGCGTTTGGAAATCGCCCCGGCCTCGCCGTCGTCCCTCTGTGTCTGGCGGCGCTGCCACAAGGTCCACAGCAGAATCCCCCCGGCGATAGAGAGCAATCCCCCGCCAACCCAGCCGGCGACCCGCAATCCCTGCCCCGCCCGCTCCTGTCGTCTGGCCTCCTCGATCAGGTCGCGTTCCAACTCGACGATGAATCGCTCGGTCGGCCACACCGGCGTCAACGCTGCCTGGATGGAGTGTTCCAGCAGCATTTGCTCGTGCGGGAGAATTCCTTCCCCCAGTTGAATGTACTTTTTTCTAGAAGAGACCATCGGCAAATTCCTCTCGTTCCAGTATTTCTCGTAAATCCAATAATGTGCGGTGATAGAGCGATTTGATCGCGCCCTCTGTTTTGCCCAACACTTTGCCAATCTCCTCGTTGGCCATCTTTTCGACAAATTTCAGGATCAACAATGTCTTGCGATCTTCCGGCAACTGAGCGATGAGCCGTGCTACCAGCACCCGGCGTTCTGTGCGGATGATGTGCTCGTGCGGTTCATCGTGATGCGTTGCCTGTCCTGGATGATCACCGGTCACTTCCAGCGAAACCACCGGATGCCGGCTTTGGTCCCGATACCAGTTCACCACCAGATTGTGCGCGATACGAAACAGCCATGCCTGAAACGCGCCGCCGCGATCCTTGTACTGGTGCAGGCTGCGTAACGCGCGGAAAAAAGTGCGCGAGGTCAAATCCTCGGCTTCGGCCTGGTTTCCTGTGTGACGATAGAGATAGTTGTAAATTCGCTTGACGTACCGCTGATAAAGTCTTCCAAAAGCCTCCGCGTCGTTTTTCGCTGCCTCGATCAGCGCCCGTTCTTCCTGGACTGCCGCATCCTCTTGGGCGATCTGCGTATGTTCCTGATCGTTGTCCACATTGGCTGCGGTAAGTTGCTCGTAAGCCGAAAAGATAAGGCCATCGCCTTCATGCCCCTCTACAGGCGGCTGGATAGCGCCATCCGGCGCGCCAACCGTCACATGACGCCCCCGTTATGCATTGCCCCCTCCATAGATTGACAACCCCATCATACCGTTAAAGTTACGCTTGAAAAGCCGACGTAACTTTTAGAGACGTGCAGTGTTATTCAAGGTGGGACGCACTTCAAAGTACATCCCACCTTGGAGGATTTTCAGGATGGAAATGACACATACTTTGCACACCCGCCGCGAGGCGGCACGTTTGGGCGGCGGGGAAGCGCGCGTCGCCGCGCAGCACGCCAAAGGCAAACGCACGGCCCGCGAGCGGATCGCCGCGCTGCTCGACCCCGATTCGTTCAGCGAGACGGGCATGTTCGTCACCCATCGCGCCGCCGGCTTTGGCCTGGAAAACGACCACCCGGCGGGCGACGGCGTGGTGACGGGAACCGGCAAAATCGAAGGTCGCCCGGTGTGTGTCTTCGCCCAGGATTTCACCGTGCTCGGCGGCTCGGTGGGCGAGGCGCATGGGCGCAAAATCGCCCGTCTGATGGACGTCGCGCTGCAAAATGGCGTCCCGCTCATCGGCCTCAACGACTCCGGCGGCGCGCGCATCCAGGAGGGCGTGGACGCGCTGGCGGCCTACGGCGAGATTTTCTACCGCAACGTCCAGGCTTCCGGGGTGATTCCGCAGCTTTCGGTGATCCTCGGCCCGTGCGCGGGCGGCGCGGTCTACTCCCCGGCGATCACGGACTTCGTCTTCATGGTCGAAGAGACGGCGCACATGTTCATCACCGGGCCGGACGTGATCCGCGCCGTGACCCGCGAAGAGGTGGACGTCGAGACGCTCGGCGGCGCGAGCCTCCACGCCTCGCGCAGCGGCGTCGCGCACTTCACCGCGCCGGACGAGGACGCCGTTTTCGCGCAAGTGCGCTGGCTGCTCACGTTTCTGCCGCCGAACAACCTCACCCCGCCGCCGAGTATCGTCACCAAGGACGATCCACACCGTTCCACCCCGGAACTGCGCAACGCCGTCCCCACCGATCCGCGGCAGCCCTACGACGTCCGCGCGGTTATCGAGCCGCTGGTGGACGACGGCGAATTTCTCGAAATCCAATCCGCCTTCGCGCAGAATCTCGTCGTCGGCTTCGCGCGGCTGGATGGGCATCCGGTGGGCATCGTGGCCAACCAGCCGGTGATGCTCGCGGGTGTGCTGGACATCGATGCAGGTGACAAGGGCGCGCGCTTCATCCGCTTCTGCGACGCCTTCCACATCCCGCTGGTGACGTTGGTCGATACGCCCGGCTTCCTGCCCGGTACGGATCAAGAGCACGACGGCATCATCCGCCACGGGGCCAAGCTGATCTTCGCCTACGCCGAGGCGACCGTCCCCAAAGTCACACTCATCCTGCGTAAAGCCTACGGCGGCGCGTACATCGTGATGGGGTCCAGGCACCTCGCGGGCGACGTGAACCTGGCCTGGCCCGCCGCCGAAATCGCCGTGATGGGGCCGGAGAGCGCGGTCAACGTCGTCTTCCGCAAAGACCTCGTCGCAGCAGCAGACCCGGAATCCTGCCGCGCCGACTTGATCCGCCGCTATCGTGAAGAGCTGGCGAACCCGTTTGTCGCCGCATCGCGCGGCTACCTGGACGACGTGATCGATCCCGCCGAAAGCCGCGCTCGCCTCATCGCTGCCCTCGACTTCCTCCGCGACAAACGCCAGCCCACGCCAAAGCGGAAGCATGGGAACATCCCGCTGTGAGTTGAAGGTTGAAGGTTGAAGGTTGCAAGCTCTTATAAGCAAACCAACTTTCAACCTGAAACCTGAAACCGGGATAAAAACAATGAAACCCCGCCCGCGTGGATTTACTGGGCCGCCGCGCCCGTCGCAAAGACGCCATCCAAGCCGGCGGCGTCGTCGCGCCGATGCCGGGCATAGTGGTCAACACGTTGGTGAAGGCGGGGGACTATGTGGAAAAGGATCAAGTGCTGGTGGTGTTGGAATCGATGAAGATGCAGATGCAGTTGAAAGCGCCGTTCACCGGGCGTGTGGCGCGGGTCGCCGCCGCCATCGGCGCGCAGGTGGAGAAGGGCGCGGTGTTGGCCCAGGTGGACGGCTAACTCTGCACAATCTGAGCTATTTTGATATTGCTACGCAACCACTCGTTGACTAAGACTTGCAAGTCAAGGTGTTTTTCTTCAGCAATTCGATTCAAATAGGCATCGACATGGGTTCAAGGTAGATGGGAAAACTAAATACCGCATCAGGATGATAGAACTTGCCCCGTTCCCCTTTCGAAAAATCATATTCCGCTTTCATTGGTTTTCCTCTCAGGGTTTCCTCTCTCATCATAACCCATTTTCACATTTTCGACAAACCCCCGCAACTTTTTGCGAACAACGGTGTTAAACCTTACAGCCAAGAACGGGAGGATAGACTGTGGAACACGATATTGCCATGATCGGCATCGCCGGGATTTTCCCGCAGGCGCACAATGCGCAGGAATATTGGGACAATATCCTGCACAAGATCGACTGTATCACGGACGTGCCGCCGTCGCGCTGGAACGTGGACGACTACTACGATCCCGATCCCGACGCGCCGGACAAGACTTACGCCAAACGCGGCGGCTTCATCCCCGACATCGCCTTCGATCCGCTGGAATTCGGCCTGCCGCCCAACATCCTCGAAGTGACGGACGTGTCGCAACTGTTGGCGCTCGTCGTGGCGCGCGATCTGATGATCGACGCCGGGTACGCCAACGGGCGCGCCTTCGACCGCTCGCGCGTCGGCGTGATCCTGGGTGTGGCGGGCGGGCAGAAGCTCATCACCCCGCTGGCGAGCCGCCTGCAATATCCCGTGTGGCGCAAAGTCCTCTTGAGCAGCGGGATTCCCGAAGACGAGACCGAGCACATCATCGAAAAAATCAAACTGGCCTACGTCCCCTGGAACGAAAATTCGTTCCCCGGCCTGCTCGGCAATGTGATCGCCGGGCGTGTGGCGAACCGGCTCGACCTGGGCGGGACGAATTGCACGGTGGACGCGGCTTGCGCCAGCAGCCTCAGCGCGCTCAAGATGGCGCTCAGTGAGCTGACCGAAGGCCGCGCCGATATGATGATCACTGGCGGCGTGGACACCGACAACTCGCCGTTTATGTATCTGTGCTTCAGCAAGACGCCCGCCCTTTCCCGTCGCGGCGAGAGCCGCCCCTTCGATGCCGAGGCCGACGGGATGCTCGTCGGCGAGGGCATCGGCATGGTGTTGCTCAAGCGGCTGGCGGACGCCGAACGCGACGGCGACAGAATCTACGCCGTCATCAAGGGCATCGGCGCGTCGAGCGATGGCAAATTCAAGAGCATCTATGCGCCGCGCCCGGAGGGACAGGCCGCCGCGCTACGCCGCGCCTATGCCGACGCCGGCTGCGCGCCCAATGACGTCGGTTTGATAGAGGCGCATGGCACCGGCACCCGCGCCGGCGACCCGGCGGAATTCGAGGGGCTGAAGGCCGTGTTCGAGAGCAACGGGCGCGGGCAGCACATCGCGTTGGGCAGCGTGAAATCGCAGATCGGCCACACCAAAGCCGCCGCCGGCGCCGCCAGTCTGATCAAGGCCGCGCTGGCGCTGCACCACAAGACGCTTCCGCCTACGTTGAACGTCACGCGGCCCAATCCGCAGCTTGGCCTGGAGACGACGCCGCTCTACCTCAACACCGAAAGCCGCCCGTGGATTCGCGCCAACGGGACGCCGCGCCGGGCGGGCGTGAGCGCGTTCGGCTTCGGCGGAACGAACTTCCACGTCGTTCTGGAGGAGCACACCACCGAACATACCGGCGCGTATCGCCTGCACCGCGTCGCGCAACCTGTGCTGCTCCACGCAGAGACGCCCGCCCAGTTGCGCGCCGCTGTCGAGTCCGCGTTGAACGATCTAGTGGACGACGCCGACGCCGCTTACCGCGATCTCGCCGCGCGCAGCCGCGCCCCGCAGATTCCGGCGGAGGCGGCCCGGCTCGGCTTC
>JAKJAB010000088.1:7005-10844 GCA_022707725.1 Chloroflexota bacterium
GCCCGCCGAAGCCGTCGAGATGCTACAGGCGGCCTTCGCCACGTTGCAACGCCAGCCCGACGCCGAATTCTGGGAACACCCAAAGGGCATCACGTACCGGCGGCAGGCCGTGGCTGAAGGCAAAATCGTTGCGCTATTCCCCGGTCAGGGATCGCAATATCTCAATATGGGCCGCGAACTCGCGCTCAACTTCCCGCCGCTGCGCGCAGCCTACGGGCAAATGGACGCGCTGTTCGCGCAATCCGGCATGACGCCGCTTTCGGACGTGGTCTTCCCTATCCCCGCCTTCGACGAGGCGCAAGCGAAGGCGCAGGAAGCCGCATTGCGCCGCACCGCCTACGCGCAGGCTGCTATCGGCGTGTTCAGCGCTGGGTTGTACGCCATTTTGCGGCAAGCCGGATTTGCGCCTGACTTCGCCGCCGGGCACAGCTTCGGCGAGCTATCGGCGTTGTGGGCGGCCGGTGTGGTGGGTGACGCGGATTTCTTCGCGCTGGTCAAGGCGCGCGGGCAGGCGATGACGCCGCCCGACGGCGGAAACGGTCACAGCGACGCCGGCGGCATGGCGGCGGTCAAAGGCGCGGTGGCCGACATCCAGGCCGTGCTTGAGGCGCATCCAGAGGTAGTCATCGCCAACTTCAACGCGCCCACACAGAGCGTGCTGGCCGGGCCGACGGCGGCGATCAAGGCGGCGCAGGTCGATTTGCAGGCGCGGGGCTTCACGGCGACGCTGCTGCCCGTGGCGGCGGCGTTTCACACGCCGCTGGTGGGTCACGCCTCGGCCCCGTTCGCGGAGGCGGTGGCGGCAGCGCCTTTTTGTCCAGCGCGCATCCCGGTCTACTCGAATACCACCGGGCAGCCTTATCCCGCCGACGCGCAGGCCGCGAAGGAGGTCCTCGCGCAGCACATCCTGCATCCCGTCCTCTTCACGGCGCAGATCGAGAACCTCTATGCCGCCGGTGGGCGCGTCTTCGTCGAAATCGGCCCGCGCCGCGTCGTCGCCGGGCTGGTGGACGACATCCTGGGCGACCGGCCCCACGTCACCGTTGCGCTCAATCCCAGCCGCCAGACGGACAGCGACCGCCAACTGCGTGAGGCGACAGTGCAGTTGCAAGTAGCCGGCGCGCCGCTGGGCGATATCGATCCGTATCAAGCGTAAACCATAACTCGTAATTCGTAATTTGTAATTTGTAATTCGTAATTCGTAATTCGTAACTGGGGGGGAATTATGGCGCTAACCATGACTTTGAACGGCAGCAATTATGTAAGCGACAGAACGCGGGGAGCGTTCGACCAGGCGTTGGAAGAGGCAAGAGGTAAGAGGCAAGAGGCAAGAGGCAAGGGGCAAGGGGCAAGAGGCAAGAGGCAAGAATCAAGAATCGAGAATCAGGGAATCGGCGAATCAGCGGATCATTTCACAACCCACAACTCACAACCCACAACCCACGCCTCGCAACTCCTAACTCTTGACTCGCAACTCCTAACTCTTGACTCGCAACTCGTGACGCTCGACCACGCGCTGGCGCAGTCCTACGAGCACCAGACGTTGACGATGCGCGTCCACGAGCAGTATCTCAACAACCAGGGGGAGTACGCGCGGTTGTTCGGGCAGTTGATGCAGCAGCAGGGGACGATTTTCGCGCAGGCGGCGGCCATCCCGCAGCAAGCGGAGATGACGGCGGCGGTCTTGGAGACGCTGGCGAGCAGCATGGCGCGTTTCCACGACTTGCAGGCGCAGACGCTCGACGTTCACCGGCAATTCCTGGCGCAACAATCCGACTACGCCCGCGCGGCGATTCAACTGTTGGCGGGAGAGCGAATCAGCGAATCAGTGAATGAGCGAATGGATGAATCAGCGAATGAGCGAATGGGTGAATCAGCGAATGAGCGAATGGGTGAATGGCAGCCGGCCATAGTCGAAAGTCTAAAGTCGAAAGTCGAAAGTCTGCCGGTTCACGCCGGCGAGACGGTCAAACGTGGAAATGGCAACGGCAACGGGCATCATCCGGCAGACGCGACAAGCGAGGCGCGAGAATCTAGTACTCAGCCTTCGGCCTTCAGCCCTCAGCCTTCAGCTTTCAGCCCTCAACCCTCAACATTTGACCTTCAGGCTCCAGTTCCTGATTCACGGCCCGTAGTTTTTGCTTCCCAAGCTCCTGCCCCTCAATCTCTACCCTCTACTCCCTACTCCCTACTCCCTACTCCCCAATCCCTGGTCCCCTCCCTTCTCGCCATCGTCAGTGACAAAACCGGCTATCCCGCCGACATGCTCGAACTCGACATGGATATGGAAGCCGATCTGGGCATCGACTCCATCAAGCGCGTCGAAATCCTGGGGGCGCTGCAAGACGCGCATCCCGACCTGCCCGAAATCGCCACCGACGTGCTGGCCGAACTACGCACGCTGCGGCAGATTGTGGAGAGGATGCAGGAAGCAAGGGGCAGGGGGCAAGAATTAGCGAATCAGCGAATCAGCGAATCGGCGAATCAGCGAATCGGCGAATCAGCGAATCAGCGAATGGGCGAATCGGCAGATTCCCAATCCCTGGTTCCTAATTACCAATCCCTAAAAAAAGGGTAACGCGGGCGGTGCATGGCATTGCGCGCCGCGAGGTGCGCCTGCGTGCGCTTCCCGCTCCTGATTTTCTGGAAATCGCGTTGCCCGAAGGTCACGTTTGTCTGCTGACCGACGACGGGACGTCGCTGACCGCCGCGTTGACGGATGCCTTGACCGCGCGGGGCTGGCGGGTGGTGGTGTGGGCGCCCGCTTCGGATCCGGCGCAGGTTGCGTCCATCCTCGAAACGCACGGGCCGGCAGCTGCCTTCATCCACCTGAACCCGCCCGGCGATAGTGCACTGTTTTCCGCCGCTGATGAGGCGAGGCTCGAACACGTCTTTCTGCTGGCGGGACGTCTCAAAACCGCGTTGACCGAATCCGCGCAGCGCGGTTGGGCCGCGTGGCTGACCGTGACGCGGCTCGACGGCGCGTTGGGACTGACGGGTAACAGCAGTCCGGTGGCCGGCGGCCTCTTCGGCTTGACGAAGACACTGGCCCTGGAATGGCCCGACGTGCATTGCCGCGCCGTAGACCTCGCGCCCGACCTGCCCGTGGAGCGCGCCGTCGCCTGCCTCCTCGCCGAACTCCACGATCCCAACCGGCGGCTGGTCGAGGTGGGTTGGAGCGCGGCGGGCCGGGTGACGATTGAGGCGTGAAGCGGACATCTACCGCAGAGCACGCAGAGAGCGCGGAGTTTATTGATGGCTCAGCGTTCTCAGCGACCTCTGCGGTAAAAAAGTTATGCTTACGTGAAAATTATGGAATCAATTTACCCTGACAAAAACGATGTGTTCCTCGTCACCGGTGGGGGACGGGGGATTACGGCGCAATGCGCGATCCGGCTGGCGGAACGGTACGGCGGAACGTACATCCTGATGGGCCGCTCACCGCTGGAGGCGACGGAACCGGCGTGGGCCGCCGGGTGCGACGACGAAGCCGCGCTCAAGTCGCGCGCGATTGCAGCCTTACGGGACGGCGGCGCGCGTCCCAAACCGGCGGAGGTGCAGCGCGCTGTGGATCGCGTCCTGGCGCAGCGCGAGATTGTCGGGACACTGCGCGCCATCGAAGCGGCCGGCGGCGCAGCGACCTACCTCAGCGCCGACGTGAACGACGCCGGCGCCCTGCGAGCCGCGCTTGCTCCGGTGCGCGACCGTGTAACGGGCATCCTGCATGGCGCGGGTGTCCTGGCCGATAAACGTATCGAGCAGAAGACGGCGGCGGACTTCGACCGGGTCTATGGGACGAAAGTGCGCGGCCTGCAAGCCGTGCTGGACTGCATCCCGCC
>JAKJAB010000088.1:10868-11118 GCA_022707725.1 Chloroflexota bacterium
TGGCGCTGTTTTCGTCCGTCGCCGGTTTCTACGGCAACGCCGGGCAGGCGGACTACGCGCTGGCGAACGAGGCGCTCAACAAGCTGGCGCACCGCCTGCAGCGCGAGTATCCGGCCTGTCACGTCGTCGCGGTGGATTGGGGACCGTGGGACGGCGGCATGGTCACGCCGGAACTCAAGCAGGTGTTCGCCGAGCGCCACGTCGCCGTGATCCCGGTGGACGTGGGTACAGCTATGTTGGCTGACGAGCT
>JAKJAB010000088.1:11128-11520 GCA_022707725.1 Chloroflexota bacterium
CAAATCGTCATCGGCGGCGCGCTGCTCCCCTCCGCCCGCGAGCCTTCGCCCGACCTGCGCAGCTATCGCATCCACCGCGCGCTCACCCTCGACGCCAACCCCTTCCTGCGCGATCACGTCATCGGCGGAAAGGCCGTGCTCCCCACCGTCTGCGCTGTCGGCTGGATGATCAACGCCTGCGAAAATCTCTATCCCGGCTACACCTTCGCCCGCGTGGACGACTACCGCGCCCTCAAAGGCATCGTCTTCGACGATACCCTGGCGGAGGACTACATTCTCGACCTGCGTGAGACGGCCACATCCGCTGAAGAACTGCGCTTCGACGCCCTGATTTCGAGCGCAGCCAACGGCAAATCCCGCTATCACTACAAGGCGCAGGTTACGCTGCGGCG
>JAKJAB010000089.1 GCA_022707725.1 Chloroflexota bacterium
GACGTACTTCAACGACCTGTATGAGGCATTGACCTACATCGACGCCCATCCTGTGGATCAACCAACCATCGTCTCGGTCGCCTTCCCCACCCTGCCGCACGACCCGTACATTGCGCGGGTGATGCCCGCCGAACAACCGGCCGATCTGCGCTGGGTCGATGGGCGCAGGGCGCTCGTGCTGCCGTCCAGCGCAGCAGCGCGGTTGGTGACGCTGTCGCGCGCACCGCTAGCGTCGAAGTTTGCCGAGGCGCTGGTCGGCGCGCAGACGGCGCACGTCCCGGTCGAGGGGACCGGCAACGCCGCCGACGGGCTAAGTCTGCCGATCAATTTCGGTGATGCGGCGGAGTTGTTAGGCTATACGGTTGAGCCAGAACCGGTTGCTGCCGGGCCAATGTTGACGGTAACGACGGCCTGGCGCGTCATCGATCCGGCGCCGCTTGGACCGGCGCCGCCGGAGTATTACGGTTACGATGCCGCCATATTCGTCCAACTGCTCGATGCAAACCGGCAGGTTGTCGCCCAGGAAGATCGCCTCGACGCGCCGGCATGGGATTGGCGACCCGGCGAGGTCTTCATCCAGATGCACGTGCTCGCCTTGGGGAACGATTTGGCAGCCGGGCAGTACGATCTGGCGATAGGATTGTATGCCCGCCCTGCCATCCGCCGCCTGCCGGTGCAGGTTGACGGCGTGGCACAGGGCGACGCAGTGATGCTCGCAACGATAGAGGTCAGCAGTCGGTAAAAGCGTTATCGTCCCTGCACGACAATTGGGCCGAGGAGCACCCGCTCGTCAAGGTAATGTCCATCGGGGGCGACCACCGGCAAACGGCCCGTCGCCGAATGAAACAACCCCACTTGCAGCGGATAGCTTCCGGGCGGCGTATCCGGGAGCAGGGTGATCTGCCGCGTGACGGTCACCACGCTGCCGGGCGTCCAGGCCACGCCGCCGCCATCGTGACTGCCCCAGACGCGATACTCGGTGTCCAAAACCTGGGCAAAGATCGCATAGTCGTGACGCGGTTCGGCGAGGACTTGCCAGTATAGCGTCACCGTGAACGTCTCACCCCCGGTCAGGCTGCGCGGTTCGAGCGTGTAGCCCACAAAGACGATCTCACCGGCGAAGTTCGCAAAGTGCGCGTTCGGCCAGTCGCCGGGCAGGGCCGCGATTTCCACCGTACCGGCCTCAAGCCCCTGATCTGGCAATGGGGTTCCACCCATAGCGAGTGGTAATCGCCCCCATTCTTGCTCATACAGGCCCAAATGCACTATCGCCCGGTTCGGGGCATAGGCCGCTTCGGGCACGTCGAGCCGGTAGGTGTCCACGAACGCGCGACCAATGCGCCATGACGTGGTCGAGGCGCGCCCCAAGCCAGGCCAGGTGTCGCGCTGTGTCACCACGGCGCCGATCTCGTCGATGAGGTGAATGTAGACGGCATACGGGCGCACGGTACGCTGCAGCGGCTCCCACGTCACTTGCACCCACACCGGCTCGCCGGGGCGGACTTGCTCCGGGCTGGTCTCCACGTCTAGCACGCGGGCGACGTCGCCGAATTGCGCTGCGGGAGCACTTTCTGCCAACCGGGAGATGGTTGCGCGTGGCGGATAACGCACGGCGGGCCAAAGGTATCCGCCCAATGCGAGGGCAGACAAAAGCGCCATCAATGCAAGTGCGAGTGCAACCGTCCGTGCCGGAGTGCGCAGCCAGCCGCACAGCCCGCCAACGACGATGAGCGCGAAGGCCGGCAACGCCGGAAACAAAAAGCGTCCCATCGCGCCGGCCGGTTGAATGAGTATGTAGTACAGCACGATGGCCGTGTACAGAACAAGGGTCAAAATCAACAAGAGTGCCGTTGCCACAGCAAATCGGTGCCGCCCGGGCCGCACGTAACCGAGCAGGCTGACAACGCAGACAACCAAAACGGCAATGTAGACACCGTGAGGCAGCGGAATTTGCCCGTAGCCAAAGCGCCCCCACAAACTGGCCCACAGATACGGGAGTCCCTGTCCGATCGCCCACCAGTTATCGCGGGCCGAACGTCCAGCCCACAACTCGTTGACGACGCGCATACCGGTCGGGTCGCCGTACAACACCCAGTTGCGGATGAACCACCACCCGGCCAGCGCCAGGGCAATACCGCCCACCACAAGCAAGCCGTTCATCCACCGCCGCATCCACGCCAGATGGCCGGAGAAGCTGCGCCGCTTCTGCCACGCCTCCCACAACAATGCCGGCGCGATCAACACTCCGCCGGCGGCCAGATGCAACTTGGCTAACAACGCACAACCATAGGCCAGGCCAAGCCAAATCAGCGCGCGGTGGTCTGCGCCATCCTGAACGATGCGAACGCACAGGAGCAGCACTGCCGCGCTACACGCAGCGGCAATAACGTCGTTGTTGATGGACGCACTGGTGTAGATAAATTGGGGATTGAGCGCCACCACCGCCGCGCCCCCCAGCGCCAACCAGGGCGCGTCCGGCCACACGCGCCGTCCGATCTGGTAGGTCAAGGCCACGGTAAGCACGCCCAACAGCACGTTGACCCAGCGCGGGATCATCGCCGCCAGGAATCCCTCGCGGAAGGGGAAGCGTTCGGCTTCGCCGTGCCAGTACTGCAGTTTGTTGTCCACGCCCACTTCCCAGTTGCGATAGCCCCAGAAGGGGTTGAGGGGATGGTCATACGCGCTGGTGTGGGGCGAAGGCACCCACGCACTCGCCAGCGCCGCCAATGCATAATAGAGCGGCGGATGGTGGCTTTGCGAGCGCACTTCCTCTTGCCCCTGGATGGGCAATGCGCGTTCGGTGACCAGTTTGCGGATGTAGCGGTAGTGGCGGATTTCGTCCGGGGCTTCGAAGAGCGGATTGATGAAGCTCACCGTCGCCGCCAACGCGACAAAAACGAGCATCAAGCCCGTGAAGATGCGCTCAGGCTTCATCGTTTGCTTCTCGTTTCCACAACCCGGCGAGACCTTCCACCAGGTAGATCGCCAGGCCGATCAAGCCGACTGCCAACGTCACGGCGTATACCAACAGCGTCATCCCGGCGGCGACGGCATCGGGCACGCCGACGGAGCCAAACAACGGTTGCGCCACCCAATCGCGCGCGCCCAATCCGCCCACGGAGATGGGGACAAGCAGCGTCAGTGAGAGCAGCGGCACAAAGACGAAGTAGAAACCAAGCGACACGTCGATGCCCACAGCAAGACCGCAGAGCCAGTAGATGGCGATGTTGACCAGATTGAACAACGTAGAAAGCGCCAGCGCCTGCCAGATCGCGCGTGCACCGGAGCCGGAGACGGCGGCGTAGATGTCCGCCAGCTTGCCCTGCCCGGCGAGTGACAATGGCTGCGGCAGTCGCGCCTGCAGCAGGCGAGCGGTGATGCGCCGCAGCAGTCGCCCTTCCAGCAGCAGCGCGCCGCCAAGCAAACCCCCGATCGCAATAACAACGAACATCCACACCAGCCAGGGCGCTAACCCTTGTGTGAACGGCAGCACGGCCAATCCCAATGCCATCAAGGATAGGATACCGGTGAGCCGGTCCACGATGACGGTTCCCACAGCGGCGGACTGGCGGTTTTGCTGCGCTAGTTCGACGACGCGCACCACATCGCCGCCGAAACCGGAGGGAAGCACAGCGTTGAAGAAATTGCCGACGAGATAGAGTTTGAGCAGCAGTGCGAAAAGCGGCTTCACGCCGAAACCGTGAAGCAACGCCTGCCAGCGAAAGACGCGGATCACGATCCCCAGGAGAAAAAGCAAGAACGCCGCCCCCAGATAACCAGGGGCGGCGTCCTTTAGCACTTCGACAACATCGGCGCTCCCGACTTCGCGGAGCAGCAAAACCAACGCCGTCACACTCAGGGCGACACGGAACAGGTTCGCCCAGAGACGGCGAGACCTCACTGTTGCGCCTCCGAGCAAGCCGGATCGTAGCGGAAGTAGTCTACCAGCAATTCCTGCGGCGTGACTTCCCAGTTGCCGGCAATCAATCCGATCTTGTCGTGCGGCAGTCCAGGGCCAAAGTCGTAGCGCACCATCCAGACGCCGTTCACATAGCCATCGACACGGCCATCACGCACCACGACTTTGATGACATTGTAAGCCGGGTTACTGTTGATGTTGTAGAACTGATAGCCGTCATTTTCCCAGTCAATCAGGCGATGTTCAACATTCGTTTGATAATCCTGATAAACCGTGCGGTAGCGAATATTGTTGTTCCCAGGGTAAGCATAATAGGGATATTGGATGACCGACCGGTTGCGATTGTCGTTGATCTGGAACGTGTAGATGTTATCGAATCCTTCATTCCCCGCAAAGACGATCCCCCAATGCGCCCACCAGATGACCCCGCTTCCCGTATGACTGACGAAGCGTGCGCGCGCTTCGATGCAGTAATTATCAGGGATGGGCTTCATGGCTTCAGGCAGTGGGGCAGATACAGCCGGCCAGACCCACCAGGTATCCACATCCCCGCCGGCGTGGCGGGTAAAGGGGATATAGAAACGGTAGTGGCCGTCCTGATAGTTGATATAAGACACGGTTTCCCAGCCAGGCCAATTCGGATCCCAGAAGTTGTAGCGCTGATCTTCGCCGGTATGCCAGCCCGAAGCCGGATCGGAAAACTCGTCATGGTAGATGCGGCTGACCGAGGCCGTAACCGTTTGGCTCCATTCTCCAGGGCCATAGGCGTTGAAACCCCGCACACGATAATAGTACAGGCCATTAGGCTTATTCGTGAAGTTGTAAGCATAAGTGGAACTGGATGACGTATAGGGCGTCGAAGTGCTGAAACTGGCGTCCAACGATTCATACAACACATAGCTGGTCGGGGTTGTTATGGCCGGATAAGCGCCATAAGTCCAACTCACTGTGTAATTGCCCCCTAGATCCGGCGTGGTGATGCTGATAGCCGGAGGATATGGTATCGGAGGCCAGCGGCGCATGACCAGCGGCAAATAAACATAAGTAGGACCGGCAACAGTGAGGGTGACAGTATCCGAAGTGCTATGATCGCCATAATAAGCCCACACCGTGTTGGGGATTCTGCGCCCCGAGAGAAGTGTGGAACCTAACCTGGCCTGGAACGTCAGCGTTACACCGATCTGTGCTGTGATTGGCGCAGTATAGGTGATCACGTTCTGTTGCGCATCACAAACCGGGCTTACCCCCTCTGGCTCGACATGCTCGTTGCCACAGGCAATCGTCAACTCCGGAACCAACTGATCCGTGACGGTGATGCCGAAAGTGGCGGTGCTGATATTGCGCAACGTGATAGCAAAAGTCACCAGGTCATTCGCATAGGCCGAGTCTGGCGTGAAACTCTTCGTGACCTGTAAGGCATCGGGTAAAATGATCGTGCCAATGGTATGAGTCGAGTATGGATTATCGCTTCCGATACCATCCAATGATTCTATCTGCACTACCGCGTCGGGATCAGGCAATGCTACTTCTTGCGCCTGCCCGGAAACCGGCTGTAAATAGGCGCTCCATATACCAAACAACGTCAATCCCATCACCACAGCTATAACAAAGGCTCCCCTCAAAACTGACCATCGTCTCTGCCTGTCCATATAACGCAACTTTTCTCCTCCTGGGCTTCTAAAATACATCTGAGGGAACAATCATGACACGATGATTGTTCCCTCGGATTGCTCATAACGTTATCGATCGGTCACACGGAAATTGTCGAAGTGCGACTGCACCGGCGTACGATCCCAGGAGCCTGTCACCAGGCCGACATGGGGACTGCCGGAGAATGTACCCGAAAAGGTCCCCACATAGCTATTATTGAAGTAGACATTGATATACGTGCCACGCATCTCTACCCGTGCTGTGTTCACCTGATCATAGCCGGCTTTTAGCCCAGCGCACTTTTGCCAGTTCATAAAGATCGGGTTGCGTTCCAGCCAGGCTACAGGCACGTACGGATTATATCCCTGTGCGTAGGTGTAATTGAGGTAACGACTGATCGAACAGTTACCCTCGAAGTTCCACTCCACAATGTAGGGCGTCTCGAAGTGTCCCGTTCCCCCATCAGTCCGCACACCGTAGAAGATAATCCCCGCCTTACCCGCGGTAGGATCATAGCCCCCCTGATCCACCGCTTTGACAAACCGGTGTTGAACCTCTACATCATATGTGCTATCCGTGTGCGTATAGGGCGCAGGGAGGATACCCATGCGCCGGTTGTTGAGGCCGTCCTTATTGAGCAGGATCTTCATCCGGTAGGTGCCATTATCATAACTGGCATCCAGCACCGCCCGGCTATCTACAGTAAAGACCTGCCGCGGCCAGCCGCTACTCGTATTGGAGAAATCATCGAAGAACCCCTTCGGCTTGACGGTGACGGTCTGCACGTTGCTCCACGGACCGACGCCGTACGCATTGTTGCCCCGCACACGGTAATAGTAGGTGCCCACAGCTTTGTTCGAATACGACCGGGAAAGCGTGGTATATGGTAAGGTTTCTTCCGTCGGTGTGGTGAAACTGGCATTCGTCGCTTCCTGGAATGTATAGGAGGTCGGCTTGAAGGGATCGGTATCGGGACTGTAGGTCCAACTGAGTTGGTAGTTGCCGTAGGTGTCATTGCTGGGCAAAGCGAGTACTGGCGCGTAAGGTACCGGTGGATAACGCTTCATAATCAACGGCAGGTATATGTAGCGGGTGCCGTTGCGGATCGTTACGGTAATGACGTCGTTCTTGGTTTCATCGTAACCGCCGCTGACTCCCCTGGCGCGCACCTCAATCGTGTATTGCGCGTCATCCTCGGTCGGCAGCGTCCAGGCATAGGTCCAGTTCCACCAATCGCCAGTGGGATCGGCGGTAATCGTCGTGGCTTGCTGCCAGGTATCGGTGACAACACCGACCTTTTTGATGTTCAGTTCCACCGTGGGCGCAATGGCGGCAGCCAATGGCGCCACAGACGGCACCACCGGAGCGGCATCCAACGGCTGGAACAACAAACCGGTAGGATTCACCGTCACGGACTGGGACGCACTCCAGCGGCTTTCGTATTCTGCGGTCCGCGTCTTGGCGCGATAATAGTACGTTACGCCGCGCGGTTGATTTTCGAGATATTTCGACGCCGCGCCAGTTACAGTGAACTGATTCTTGATCTCCGAGAAATAGGGATCGGTCGATTCCTGCAAGATATAGGCGATCGCGTCGGGAACCGGAATCCACGACACCGTGTACCAGTCATTTGACCCGCCGCCATTGGAGATAAAGTTGAGCGCCGGAGGCTCAGGAAAAGCCGGGTGATCGCCATTCCACGTGCGCCCCTTGATGGTAAACGTACCTCGGCTGGTGATTAACTGGTTGTTCCACGGTTCGTTGATCTGCGCGCTGGGGTAGTCTTCCACCGTCACCGTCACCGAACGCGTGAAAGCTAAACCGCCTTCGGTGATGGTTGCCGTGTTGGTGATGATATCATCAGGCATTACAGTCGTCGCCACTGCAGCCTGGAAGGACAACGTCACCGTGCCACCGGCAGCGATAGGATTGACCGTAAAATACACACTACCCCCAGAACCAAATCCTGATCCGGCACCCTCTGGCATAATACGCGCACTAAAGCCCACGTAAGTCAACTCTGGGGCCAATGGATCATGGACGTCGATAGCGGTTGTTGCGCTGAGGGTGTCATTTCTCAAAACGATAGAATAGGCTACCGTTCCGCCGGCTCCCACGTTACGGGGGGTCGCATCCTTATAGGATGTATTGAGCAGCAACGTGCCCTGCGCGCTTGCACTTCCGGGGACGCTTACTAACCAGATCACCCCCATTAGGATGGCTCCAACAAGCGTCATCAAAACAAACACGTGCCTCTTCTTTGCATACCACTGATTCATGTTAAACTCCTTTCGATTTGTCTTTGCAGTTCTGGCAAGGAAATCGCCGTGCGAGAATGTCTCGACACGGCTCAGAGCGCCACAGACGGAAAGCACGGCATCATATATACCATAGGTAACGCAATCCGCAACCCTGAGTGATGGCGCATCTCTCACCGCGGAGCACACGGAGACCACAGAGAGAGATTAGACGATTTTCGCCAGTGTGATTTGGTTGTACAGATTGCGCTCAGATTGTGTTGCCACCTCAAGGTAATTATCCGTCAGCCCGCGCCAATAACCACCCTCGTCCCGCTGTTCCCACAACGCAGGCAGCATCTGACCGATGAATAGAAGACGATATTCCGCCACCAATTGTTCCCCTAGCGCGCGCATCCGTGTGGCACGTTCGGCCCGTATCACCGCAGGGATGGCACCCGGCAGACGCATGGCCGGCGTTCCCGGGCGCTCAGAATAGGGGAAGACGTGCAGACGCGCGAACGCCATCTGTACCACAAAGTCCAGACTCGCGGTGAAGTCCATCTCAGTCTCGCCGGGAAAGCCCACAATCACGTCGGTAGTGATAGCGATGTCGGGTGAGACGGCGCGCGCAGCATCCGCTATCGCCGCAAATTGCACAGTATTCGTACGGCGGCCCATCCGCTTGAGCACGGCATCCGAACCGGATTGCAGGGGCAGGTGCAGTTGGCGGCACAGGCGCGGGTTTGCCCATTGACGCAGCAACGCCTCATCCACGTCCCAGGGTTCGACAGAGGAAAGGCGCAGGCGTGGCACGTCGGTCGTCAGCAATATCGCTTTCACTAACGTCGCCAACCCCGCCGTCAACCCCAGATCATGACCGTAAGCGCCCAAACTGACGCCGGTGAGCACGATTTCCTGTGCACCTTGCCCGACCAGATCGCGGACGGCCTGCACCGCATCGTCCAGAGGACGGCTGCGCGCCGGCCCGCGCAATAGCCGGGTGATGCAGTAGGTGCAAGTGTGATCGCAGCCATCCTGCACGGCGAGAAACGCGCGCGTGCGCCCCCAGCGGCCCGGCGCCCAGGCAGCGGGCGCGGCCTCTCTCCCGGTGATAATTTCCACAGCGCGCGCCTTTTCAGCGTTGGGAATGATCCACACCACGCCGGGAAGCGTAGCGACAAGGGCTGCGTCTTCGGTAGCCCAGCAACCGACGACCGCCAGGCGCGCCTGCGGGCTGAGGCGGTGGAGTGTATGCAGCCGGTGACGGCTCTTGCGCGCCGCCTGCGTCGTGACCGCGCACGAGTTCAGTACGATCACGTCCGCCACTTCGGGCGCGGTGATCACCTCGTACCCGGCCCCGGCAAAGTGCCGCGCCAGGGTCTCCGTTTCTGCCGTGTTCAGGCGACAACCCAGGGATTCGAGATAGACCTGCATCAACGCGGGCTGCGATAGGCGATACCGGCGGTTTTCAAGCGGGAACGGATCTCGTCGAGGATGTACTCGGCCTCTTCCTCGTCGTCCTCGGTGACGGCAATGATACCCGTGTAGGCATCGGCGAGAATATCACCATCAAGTTGATAGTCACGCTCAAACGCATACAACGTCTCCCAGACGCGCGGTTCAATCTCGGGGGATTTGAAAGCTGGAACCATCAGCGAGCGGGCTGGCAAGACTTCGCCAGCGAAATCATCCTGATCATCATCCAGGGAAGCGTCGTCCAGAAGCTCGTTCTTCATCTTTTCTGGAACGGGAGGAATGGGGAAGAACAAGAAAAAGACGACGGTGACGCCGACTAACGCCAGGCCCGCCAGCACATATAAGAATCCCTTGAACAACGTCTGGAAGAAGGCGCGCCCACCGGGTGTGGGAAAATGCCACAAGAAGACCAACAACGCCCCATACAACACCACGATCATCAAAGCGCGTGCCCAGGGATAGCGGTAAGCTTTTTGTTCTGTCGATGACTTTTTCATACTTTTCACCGTCGCCTATTGCAGCGGCTCGACCTCCAAATTGTCAAAGTCTATGACCACGTCGGCCTCATTGAATGCGCCCGCGTAAAGGCCGATATCGCCTTTCGCGAGTTGCGCATCTTCTGCCTGCAACACCTGCGTCCCATTGACGCTAAAAACAAAAATCCCACCGCGCGCCTCGACCTCCAATACATTGGTCGTCGTCCCCTGGTGGACGGCATCACTCTTCACCCAATCCGGGCCTAAGACAGTCCACGAACCATTATCGTATCGGGCTATGCGTGCGTACCCATCGCCGCTGATGGAAAACACGTAGAACTGCTTATCGCCGGCCATGCGCGTCAGCACACCGTATTCGTTATCATCCGGGCCGGAAACCTGCGTCGCCTCCACGATGAGATGAAAATCGCTGTAGGTGCGGCCCGCCGCCGCCCACGCCACCTGCCCCAACTTGAACACGTGGACACGCAAGGCGCCATCTGCCACCGCAACAGACGCGGCAGCGTCGGCGCTCAACTGCCAGTCGCCCGCATCGTCGAAGGGCTCCACCCAAGGGCCGTGATCGCGCGCCCCACATGCGGGCAGCGCCACCGCGAACACGCATAGTATCGCCCCTACTATCCAGCGCCGCCACGTATCATTCTGCATCATGGCTTGTCCACCTTTAAATCGTCGAACCACACCAGCGTGCCGCCCTGGCGCAGCGTGCCGGCGGCCATGCCAATATCGCCACGTTCGAGCGTGTCATCTTGCACCTGCGCCGCCTTTTCCCCATTGATGTACAGGCTTAGTTGCGTCCCTCTACACACGGCGCGGATGCGATTCTCGCTATTATCGAGACGGATCAACGGTGAACGCAACATCGCCGCGCCGGTCAGCGGCAGCAACTCACCATCTGCGTCACGGCGGAAGATGGCGTAATAGCCATCGGAACTGATGGCGAAGTAGTAGAGCTCCCCCTTGTTGTAACGGCAGAAGACGCCGTAGTGATTATCGGCAACGCCCTCAGAACGCACTTTGACATCGATATCCACATCCTGATACGTGCGTCCCGCATCCGCCCAGACGAACCACTGTGGCGCATCGATTTGGACCAAATAACGTCCCTGCTGATACCCGCGCTGATACATTTCATGAGTCGATCCATACCAGCCACTTCCCGTGTCGGAGAAGTCGTCCGTGAAAGGCGCGGAAGTTCTCGCACAGCCTGCCAGGGCAAAGATCAACAGCAGCAAGAGCAGACACCGCGTTCGCACGTTCGCACCTCCTCCGGGAATAGTCGGGTAGTTTATGGTCATATAGTCAAACGCCACACAGACATTATACAACAGAATGAAGAATGAAGAGTGAAGAGTGAAGAGTGAAGAGTGAAGAATGAAGAGTGAAGAATGAAGAGTGAAGAATGAAGAGTGAAGAGTGAAGAATGAAGAGTAAAGCTCTCGGTTCGCTCATTTTCAGGGCGGGTTGGCAGAATGCGCCGTGAGCCGTGTGTAAATTTCTGCTGGGAAGTCCAACAGCGCCAGTAGTTTGTGTTGTAAGTCAGAAAGAGGCGTGAGATGTTGATGGGTGTGCTCACCTACCGTGACAAAGGT
>JAKJAB010000008.1 GCA_022707725.1 Chloroflexota bacterium
AGGTAGCGCTGCGCGCGGATACAGTCTGGCAAACCGTGCGGGTGCGGGCCACCGAGCGCGGCGAGTTGCAGGCCTCCTACGCGGTGCGCCAGGTCTGGACCTTGCGCGATGAGAGACCCACTCAAGAATGGCTGGTTGTACGGCGCGAAGCGGATGGGGAACTCCGGTACGCGTTCAACAATGCGCCCGCTGACACCTCCCGGTTGCGGTTGGCGCAGATGGAAGCGGGGCGCGCTTTTGTGGAGTGTTCGATTCGGGATGCTAAATCTGAACTGGGCTGGGATGAATTTCAGGCGCTCAAGTACTGCGCCTGGGAACATCAACTGGCCTTGACCATCTTGGCGAGTTGGTTCATTACCGAAACCCGCTGGGAGTGGCGGCAGCAATATCCCCCCGACGTCGCCTTGATGGCGGAGTTGGGTGTGGACAGTCTGCCGGGGTTGTCGATGGCCAATGTGCGCGAATTGTTGCGGGCCACATTGCCTTTGCGGCAGTTGTCGATAGCGGAAGCTCAGGCTTTGGTCTGTGCGCATTTGCTTAATCGGACTCGTTCGCGTCGCTCACGCTTGAAAAAACAATACGATCTACTCCGTTTTCACTCAAGAGATCCTGCATAATGTGCCATTGTCCTAATAGTTACCAAAATTAATCCTATGTGAGGTGGAAATGACCACGATTGGTAATGGATATATAGATCGTACACTCACCGAAGCTGACGTGCGCGAGATTGTGACACAGGCATTCGCGGCGCACGATATGACCGGCAAGCGCGTGTTGTTCATCACGCCGGACGCCACGCGCTCTGGGCCGATGGATATGATGTTTCGCGTGTTCTACGATGTGTTGGGCGAGAAAGTCGCCGCGTTGGATTATCTCATCGCGCTTGGCACGCATATGGCGATGGATGAGGCGGCCCTCAACAAGTTGTTTGGCCTCACGGGGGCAGAACGCGCGGGCAAGTACGCCAAAGTCCGCATCTTCAACCACGAGTGGGAGAAGCCAGAGACGTTCAAGCAGATCGGTGTGATTTCGGCGGACGAGATCGAGGCGCTCACCGGCGGCTTGTTGCGTATGGATGTGCCCGTCACGATCAATAAAAAGTTGTGGGAGTACGATCAGGTCGTTATCTGCGGGCCGACGTTCCCGCATGAGGTAGTGGGCTTCTCCGGCGGGAACAAGTACTTTTTCCCCGGCGTGGCCGGGCCGGAGGTCATCAACTTCTCGCACTGGCTCGGCGCGGTGATCACCAGTTGGAAAGTGATCGGGACCAAATCCACACCGGTGCGCGCCGTGATCAATAAGGCGGCCTCCTTTGTTGACGTTCCGAAACTTTGCTTTAGCATGGTAGTGAAAGGCCATCATGATTTAGTCGGCTTGTACTTTGGGTCACCGGAAGACGCTTACAGCGCGGCGGCGGACTTGTCGGCGCAGCATCACGTCGTCTACGTGGAAAAGCCGTTCAAGCGCGTGCTCTCTGTGATGCCGGAACTATACGACGACATCTGGACGGCGGCGAAGGGGATGTACAAGATGGAGCCGGCGATTGCCGATGGCGGTGAGGTCATCATCTACGCGCCGCACATCGACGAGATTTCGTACACACACGGTAAAATTCTGGACGAAGTCGGTTATCACTGCCGCGACTACTTCCTCAAGCAGTGGGACAGGTTCAAGGATTACCCGTGGGGCGTGCTGGCCCATTCCACGCACGTCAGCGGGATGGGCGAGTACGACGCGGAGACCGGCATCGAGACGCGGCGCATCAAGGTCACCCTGGCGACGGGCGTTCCGAAAGAACGTTGCGACAAGGTGAATCTGGGCTACCTTGACCCGGCCAGCATTGATCTGGATGCGTGGCAGGGTCTCGAGCATGAGGGCATTTTATGTGTCCCGCGCGCCGGAGAGATGCTGTATCGTCTGAAAGAGGATCATGGGTAGAAAACAACACCGTTTTCACGGGGACGCGGAACGCTTCGAAGTGGTTGCCGCGTTCATCTACGAGCGTTATGGGCGGAGTGTCCGCTATATCGCCGACGTCGCTGGCGGACGTGGTATGCTCTGTCGCATCTTGCAAAAAAAATACAATTACGAGTGCGAAGTGATCGATCCGCGCGGTTGGACGTTGAGGGGTGTAGACAGCCGCCAGATAAAACTAGAGCCATCTGACGCCAGCTACTACGATTTGATCGTGGGACTGCATCCCGACGAAGCGACGCGCGCCGTGGCTGAAGCCGCACTCGTCCGCCCGGCGGTGCTGATCCCGTGCTGCAATTTCTGGTCCGAAGAAAAGTTGGGGCGTGATGAGTTGGTCGCGGCAATTGAGGATTTCTACCGCCAGCATCGTGTGCGCTTCGAGCGAGTCACGTTTGAGTTCAAAGGGCCGAAGAACATCGGCATTGTATCTGAACCGCCGCTATAAACGGTTGAGCGGGCGCTTTTTCGGATTGGCCCGCGAAACGTGCAGATCTGTCTGCGTGTAATTTGGAACAAACCATTAGAAGGAGGCAGTTATGGATAAAGTACGACTCGCCGTTATCGGCATTGGGAATATCGGTAATTTACACCTGCGCAACATCGAAAATCAGCCTAAAGTGCAGCTCACCGCCGTCTGCGACATCGTGCCGGAGAAGGCAGACGCGGCAGCGGCCAGGTATGGCGTCAAAGCTTACTACGATTCGGACGCGCTGTTGGCCGACAAGGTCTGTGACGCGATCATCATCGGAACCCCGCACTACGCTCACACCACCATTGGCATTGCGGCGCTGGATTCGGGACGCCACGTGCTGGTCGAAAAGCCCATCTCCGTCCACAAGGCGGACTGTGAACGGCTGATCGCAGCCCACAAACGCAATCCGGATATGGTTTTCGCCGCGATGTTCAACCAACGCACGGATCCGTTTTACCAGAAGATTCGGGAGATGGTGCGGTCGGGCGAGTTGGGCGACCTGGTGCGCGTAAACTGGATCATCACCAACTGGTTCCGCCCACAGTTCTACTACGATTCCGGCGGCTGGCGAGCGACCTGGGGCGGCGAGGGCGGCGGCGTGCTGCTCAACCAGTGCCCGCACAACCTCGACCTGCTGCAATGGATCACGGGGATGCCGTTGAGGGTCCACGGTTTCTGCGAGATCGGCAAGCGCCACACGATCGAGGTGGAGGACGAGGTCACGGCCTTCCTGGAATATCCCGGCGGCTGCACAGGGCTGTTCGTCACTTCCACCGGTGAAGCGCCGGGCACCAACCGGCTGGAAATCGCGGCGGATAGAGGCAAGCTGGTCTACGAAGGGGACCAGATTACCGTCACGCGCAACCTCGTTTCGGCGACAGAATTCCTACGCACGTCTGAGCAACCTTTCGCGCGTCCCCCCTCCGAGGAGGAGACTTTCACCTTCGAGCATCACGGCGGGCAGCACATGGAAATCCTCGAGAACTTTGCCGACGCAATTTTGACAGGCGCGCCGCTCATCGCTCCCGCCGAAGAGGGCATCCACTCCGTCGAACTGGCAAACGCGATGCTGTACTCCTCGTTTACCGGTCGTCCCGTCGATATGCCGCTCGATGGCGCAGCCTATGAAGCCAAACTCCAGGAACTTATCGCCGCCTCGACGTTCAAGAAAGAGGTGAAAGAAAGCGTGGCTGGCGATATGACAAAATCGTTTAACTGAAGGGGAGGAGTTATGCAAAAAGCAGACATCGGTATCGTGGGATTGGGTGTGATGGGCCGGATGTTGGCGCTGAATATGGCGCGCAACGGCTTTCGAGTGGCCGGTTACGACTTGGACGGCGACAAGGTGGCGGCCCTGAACACGGCCGGCGATAGCAAGGTCGTGGGCTGCCAGGTTTTGGAAGACCTTTTAGGGCTGCTGGAACGGCCCCGGAAAATTATGATGATGGTACCGGCCGGCAAGCCGGTAGATAGCGCTATCGCCGGGCTGCGCCCCGCTTTGGACCGTGGGGATGTGCTCATCGACGGCGGCAACTCGCACTTCCGCGATACAGAACGTCGCGCGGCCGCACTGGAGGCCGGCGGCATCCACTACATTGGAACGGGTGTGAGCGGCGGCGAGTACGGCGCGTTGTGGGGTCCATCCATCATGCCCGGCGGCGACCCCAAAGCGTGGTCGCTCGTCCGCCCGATCTTCGAGGCGATTGCTGCCAAAGTGACCGAGCCAGATGGCGCGCTCAGTCCGTGCGTCACCTACATCGGGCCGCAGGGTGCGGGGCACTTTGTCAAGATGGTGCACAACGGCATCGAGTACGGCGATATGCAGCTCATCGCCGAAACCTACGACGTGCTGCACCGCGCCTTGGGCCTGTCGGCCCTTCAACTGCACGACACTTTCGCACGCTGGAACGAGGGCGATTTACAATCGTACCTCATCGAAATCACCCGTGACATCTTCGCTGTGCGCGACGAGGAAACCGGCAAGCCGTTGGTGGATCTCATCCTCGACGAGGCGCAGCACAAAGGCACGGGCAAGTGGACGTCGCAGAGCGCGCTTGACCTGGGGGCGGCGGCGCCGATCATCAGCGCGGCGGTGGAAGCGCGGATGCTTTCGGCGTACAAGAACGAGCGCGTGCGCGCGTCGAAACTCCTCAGCGGGCCAACGCCGGCGTTCGAAGGCGACGTGGATGCTTTCGTCGACGCGATGGAGCGGGCAATGTACGCTGCTAAGATTTGTTCGTATGCTCAGGGTTTCGGCGTGTTGCGCGCCGCCAGCGAAGAATACGGTTATAACCTGCATTACGGCGAAATTGCCAAAATCTGGCGTGGCGGCTGCATCATCCGCGCGCAGTTCCTCAACAAAATCACCGCGGCCTTCGAGCGTGACGCCAACCTGCCCAACCTGCTCCTCGACCCCGAACTGGGTAAGGCCGTGGAAGCGCGCCAGGATGCGTTGCGCCAGGTGATCTGTTATGCTGCCGCCAACGGTATTCCCGCGCCGGCCCTCAGCTCCGCGCTGGCCTACTTCGACGCTTATCGCAGCGAACGCTTGCCCGCCAATCTGCTCCAATCCCAGCGCGACTACTTCGGCGCGCACACCTACCGGCGCATCGACCGTGAGGGCGCGTTCCACACAGATTGGGCGGCGCTGAGCAAAGCAGCGCGTTAGGCGTTGTAAGTGAAGGACCGCGACGCTCTGGAAGGAGTGTAACCGAACCTGGGTGCAGCCCCGATAATGAAAATGCTGACGCCGGATCATAATCCGGCGCTGCGGGGACGGCGGATTGTGATCCGCCTTAAGCGTCGAAGTAGGACTATTTTCAGAGAAGTTGGCCCACTATCCCGCTGGTGAACGGCCGGCAGCGCTTTACCCGCTTTGCGCCGCTGTTTGCGGAACAAAAACTTCCCGCTTTCGACCCGCAGGCGTATCGACGCGCATGGGCGGGTCTGCACAGGAGGTACGGATGACAAGACCTAACTTTGTCCTTATTATGACCGACACCCAGGCCACCAACGTCGTCGGCGCTTACGGGCATCCTGAATTGCGCACACCCAACATCGACCGGTTGGCCGCGACGGGCATCAAGTTCGAGCGGGCGTATACGACGTGCCCGGTGTGCACGCCCGCGCGGGCGGGGCTGTTCACCGGGATCTATCCGCACACAGCCGGCGCGTGGACCAACAACCTGCCGCTGGGCGATAACATCAAAACGCTCGGCCAGCGATTTTACGACGCCGGGTACGCCACGGCCTACATCGGCAAGTGGCACCTCGACGGGCACGACTACTTCGGCACAGGCATCTGTCCCGACGGCTGGGACCCTGCCTATTGGTACGACGGGGCGAATTATCTGGCCGAACTTACCGAAGCAGAAATAACCCTTTGGCGGAGCGGCCTCGATACAGTGGAGGCTTTGCGCCAGCGCCATATCCAGCCTGAATTCACCTGGGCGCACCGCGTCAGCAATCGGGCAATCGACTTTCTCCAGAAGCGAGGGACAGGAGGCAGGCCACAAGATGCAGACCAGCCGCATTGCACATCGCGCCCCACGCCTCACGAACCCTCAGACGCCAAGCCCCAATTGCCAGCTACAGAACCGTTTGTGCTGGTTGTATCGTACGACGAGCCGCACCACCCGTTCACGTGTCCGCCGGAGTACGCAGAGCAGTTCGTGGAATACGATTACCCGCTTGGCCCGGCAGCGTTCGACACACTGGAAGGCAAACCGGCGCACCAACGCGAGTGGGCAGCCGCTTCGTATGTGCCGCCGAGGGTACGAGAGACCGGCGTGACGCGCCAGCCGTTGTATTTCGGCTGTAACAGCTTCGTGGATGCCGAAATCGGACGGGTGCTCGACGCTGTGCACGCTTACGCGCCCGACAACACGTGGGTCATTTTCACGTCCGACCACGGCGAGTTGATGGGAGCGCACCAGCTCACGGGCAAAGGCCCGGCGATGTACGAGGAAATTACGCATATCCCGCTCATCATCGCGCCGCCGGGCGGAGTCGAGGGTGGGGCGGTCAACAACACCCTCGTCAGCCACATCGACCTGTTGCCCACGCTACTCGAACTGGCCGGCCTGGATATCCCTCCCATCCTGGAAGGTGAAAGCCTGTCCCCACAACTGGCAGGCGCGGAAGCCCCGGAGAAGGCCGTGTTCGTAGAATTCAACCGCTACGAAATCGAGCATGACTCGTGGGGCGGCCTCCAGCCGGTGCGTTGCGTGATCGAGGGGCAGCACAAACTCGTCCTCAACCTGCACAGTACGGACGAGCTGTACGATATGCAGGACGACCCAGCAGAGGTGCGCAACCGAATCGACGATCCGGCGTATGCGGAAATCCGCGACGCGCTGCACGACCGGCTGCTGGCGTGGATGTACGCCAAACGCGATCCTTTCCGGGGCGCAGTGTGGGAACGGCGGCCCTGGCGCAGCACGCGCCGTTTACAGTGGCGAGGTGAGTTCCGCCCGCGCCCGGCAGATGGCTACGCGCCGCAGGTTCGCGATTACGATACAGGACTGCCGACGCGCGGGGTCAGCGTCGAATTCGGAGGCGCAAAACGATAATGCACGGAGACATCGACAGATCGAGTGAGTCCGCTTAGACCTCACTTTCTGTTGAATCGATTGACTCCGGCGTGGCTATGGGCAGCGTAAACCAGAAGGTTGTGCCTTCGTCGGCGCTGCTGTGGACCGCGATCTGTTCCTTATGCGCTTCGATGGCGAGTTTGCAGAAAGCCAAACCCAGTCCGTGCCCGCGATCTTTGTTTGCGCCGCTGATGAATTTTCCGAACAAACGGGGCATAAGCTCGGGCGCGATGCCGGGGCCGTTGTCGCTGACGTCTACGCGCAGTTTGGTGGGATCGTTGCTGTCGCGCTGTGCGCCAACCTGAATTACGCCAGACGACGGTGTATATTTGATAGCGTTGCCAATCAGGTTTTCCAGCACGCGGTTGATGAGGACTGAATCGGCATAGACCGCGGGAAGGTCGGCGTCGGCGCTGTTCAGCAATCTCTGGGACTTCTCCTCCGCCAACGGCGAGAGCAGCGCCAGCATTTCAGCGATCTGATCTTGAATCCGGAATGTCGTTGGATTCAGGGAGAGCTTGCCGCTTTCCAGTTGGTTGACCTCCAGAATCGCATTGATGAGCTTAAGCATCCGCTCGGAACCGCGGAGCGCAATCCCAAGCACGGCTTGTTGTTCTTGATCTAACTTCGTTGCCCCCATTTGCAGGACTTGCAAGCCGGTGCTGATGGTGCCGAGCGGGTTGCGCAGGTCGTGGACCAGTGTGTGGATCATCGTATCGCGCAATCGTTCGCTCTCACGTTGTTTTGTGATGTCGCTGACGAAGGCGATAGACAGCAGACCCAGCCGTGTCTCGGCAAACCCCAGGCTGACTTCGACAGGGAAGATGCTGCCGTCTTTGCGCCGGCCGTTGAGATTCAAGCCGCTCCCCATTGGACGAATGCGCGGGTCTCGCGTGTACTCTATGTACCTTTGCGCGTGGATTTGACGTATTTCTTCAGGGACCAACAGCGTCAACGGCCGGCCGAGCAGTTCTGTCTCGGTGTAGCCGAAGAGGCGTTGCGCGCTATGGTTCACCAGAACGATGTAGCCGGCCACGTCCACGACAACAATGCCGATAGGCGCGGATTCCAGGACAATGCGTGTGGTGTCTTCGCTGAATAACGGAACGTTGCTATCGGTTGTGTTGGCTTCTGAAAAGTGTTCTGGTTCCATAGTCGCTCGCCTCAGTGTGTCGAACCTTAAGAAAACAGAGGCAGGGCGCTGCGCGCCGCCTGTTCAGCCTCATAGACCTCATCGGGCGGTAAATCGCTCTGTGCGGCGGCCCGTTTAGCGAGGACGTCGCAGCGTTCGTTGTCGGGGTTGCCCACGTGGCCGCGGACCCACACGAAGGTGACGGCGTGTTTTTCGAGCAACGGCAGCAGGTGCAGCCACAAATCGACGTTGAGCGCCGGCTCGGTTTTCGTGCGCATCCAGCCTTTGGATTGCCAGCGCCTCACCCAACCTTTGCTGATGGCATCGACCAGGTACTGTGAGTCGCTGTGGAGGGTGACCGCACACGGCTCTTTGAGCGCGCGCAACCCCTCTATCGCCGCCAGGATCTCCATACGGTTGTTCGTCGTCCATCGAAAACCCCCGGAAAGTTCGCGAGCGTGTTCTCCGTAGCGCAGGATGACGCCGTAACCGCCAGGCCCAGGATTGCCGATAGCGCTGCCGTCCGTATAGAGAGTGACGTGTTTTTGTGCCATAGTGCTATTATAGCCTCGAACGCGGAAAGCTGAAAGCAAAAGCGCTTGACGTTTGTTGCGGATTGGTTATAGTGGCGGGTGGAGGTTGTGGATGGTGCGATTACGTTACGGATGGGTTTGCTTTGCGCTGTGCGCGTTGCTGCTGAGCGCGTGTGCGCCGGCCACGGTGGAAGTGACGCCGGAGACGCTGCTCCCGGCAACGCCGTTGGCCGTTCCACGGATAACGGTGGCGACGTTTACGCCTGTACCTGCCGGCGGCCTGGGTGCAGAACCGGCGTTGGCCTCTGCCGGGCGGGCAATCGACGCTAATGGCGCAGAGGCCCCTGCCCCGCCCGAACCACCCGACCCGTCCGGCGCGCCCGTGGACGTGCTGCCTTTTACCTATCACACGATCGCGCCAGGCGATACCATTTTGGGGCTGGCGATGCAGTACGGCGTGCCGATTGCCGTCATCCAGTTGCAGAACGACCTGGGCAATTCGATTATGCTGCGCGCCGGAGAGGTGTTGGAAATCCCCCCGGCGGTGGGATGGGAGGGCGCGTCGCCGTTTTGGGCAGTGTACGAGGTGCAGAGCGGGGATACGCTGAGCACGATTGCCGCCAACTTCGGCTTCGACGTGGCGACGCTGCAAAACGTCAACGGGTTGGCGGATGCGGACCTGTTGAGCATCGGACAGGCGCTAGTCCTGCCCTTGACCGGGCCGGCCGACATTGCGCTGGCCTCCAACAACGTCCCGCCCTCCGTTGCGCCGCTGCCCACCCCGACGCCCATTCCGCAGGTCGTGGTCGCCGCTGCGCTGGCCGTTCCGGCGGACCCGGATCCAGCGCCTGAGGATACGCCGGCTCCCACGGCGGCGCCCGTTGCCGCCACGGTCGAAGCGCCGGCGCTGCCCGCCGACGTCGCCGGTTTCCCCGCCGAAATCTTCCGCCTCGTCAACGCGGAGCGCGCCGCCTTTGGCCTGGCGCCGTTGGCGTGGAACGCGATCCTGGCGCGCGCCGCGCAACTGCACGCCGACGATTGCTACGCGCGCGGCTGGTGCAGTCATACCGGCTCGGACGGCTCGACGATGAAGGAACGCATCATCCGCCAGGGCTATGATCCGGTGCGCTGGTCGGAGTGTTGGGCGTGGTACGGCACGCCGGAGATGGCCGTGGCGATGTGGATGGACGAAGTCCCGCCGAACGACCCGCACCGCCGCACGATTCTCAGCACCTGGCTGACCGAAGTGGGGGTGGGGGTGGTCCCCGCTGCCAATGGGCGCGGTTACTACTTCATCGCCGATTTTGGCGCGCCGCGTTGAAAAAAGCCGACACCCTATTTTTGCGCAAAATAGGGTGTCAGACTTATGCGGTTAGTGGATGCCGTACCGCCGTTTGAGGAACTCGTCCGCGGGCTGTTTGAGCATCAGGTGCAACAGTAAATCGCGGTGGGTCTTGACGAACGGCAAATCGTATTCGTCCTCCAACACGGGATGCAGGTACGACGCCGGGCGATAGCGTTGTAGACCTTCATTTGGACCAAGCACCAGTTTTACGACCTCTGGGTTGGCCGGCGCGGGCAGGTGCCCGAATTCCTCTCTCAGCAGCATTTTGAATTCGTTGGACACCATTTGGTATCGGCCCATCAGCACGTTGAACGTGGCCTGCGACCCGACAATCTGGCTGGTGGGCGTGACCAACGGCACGTAGCCGACGTCGGCGCGCACGTGCGGGATTTCCTGCGTGATGGCGTCCAGCAATTCGCTTTTCCCCATTTGCTTCAACTGGTTTTGAAGGTTGGAGAGCATCCCGCCGGGGATTTGCGCCTCGAAGATCTCGTCGTCGTAATCGGGATAGCGGAGATCGCGCAGCAGATCGCGCATCAGTGGGATGGCCGCCTTGATATCCTCTTCACGACCGCGTTGAACGTATGCGAGAATTTGCTCGACCACATGGCGGTCGACATCGTCGTAGGCGACGGGCCGGTAATACTTCCCGTGGAGCGGGATGGTGTGCTGTAATTCGTCAAAGATCTTGAAGAGTTCCTGCTGGATTTTCAGGATCAACGCCTTGTCCAACCCGTGCTCGATCCCCATTTCCTCCGCGAAGACTATGAGGACTTCTACCGGCGAGTGCGAAGGACCGCCGGCAAAGGGTGTGATGCAGGTATCGATGGAATCGATGCCCGCATACATCGCGATGACGGAGTTGAGGGTGGCGACGCCGGTGGTGGTGTGGCTGTGGAAGTTGACGGGGACGCGCAGGTGACGTTTGAGTTCGCTGAAGAGATTCGAAGCCTCGATGGGGTAGAGCAGACCGGCCATGTCTTTGATAGCAATTTGATCGGCCCCCTCTTCTTCAAGTGTGCGCGCCAGACGAACGAAGTAGTTCGTCGTATGGACGGGGCTGGTGGTGTACGAGAGCGCCGCTTCGACTTTGCCGCCGTAAGCCTTCGTCGCCAGCATCGCCAGTTGCATATTGCGCCAGTCGTTGAGCGCGTCGAAAATGCGCATAAGGCCCACGCCGGAGCGAACGGCCTCTTTGATGAAGGCGATAACCAGGTCATCGGCGAAAGGCTGGTAGGCGAACAGGTTCTGCCCACGCAGCAGGGCGCGCGTTTTACGGGCGGTACCAAGCGTAGCGTAGAAACGGTCTATGCGCTCCCAAGGGTCCTCGTCGAGGAAGCGGATGGCGCTGTCGAGGGTGGCCCCGCCCCACAATTCGAAAGCGGTGAAGCCGGCCTCGTCGATCATGGGTAGGACGCGCAACGCTTGATCGGTGGTCATCCGTGTCGCGGCCAGGCTCTGCTGCCCGTCGCGTAATGTCAAGTCGATGAAATTCACTCGGTTTGTCACAGTATTTTTGCTCCTTAGGCGAAATGATTACACGCTGCATTTATGTAGTTTACTCGATTCTTGGTTTTACGCAACAGTATTTTTCGTCTTTGCGTGTTTGCATAATCGGCAAATTGCGTTAAAGTTCGGTTGTTTTTCTGGTTACTGGTTACTGGTTACTGGTTACTGATTCGCCGATTCGCTGATTCTAATTCCTTGGAGAGCACATGCAACTTTACCTTATTCGTCATGGACAATCGGAGAACAATCATCTGTGGGCCACCTCGGGATCGAACGTGGGGCGTCACGAGGACCCGGAACTGACGCCCGTAGGGCAGCAGCAAGCCGCGCTCGTGGCCGAGTTTTTGCAGCGAACCGACCCGGCGCAGGCCGACAAGGCGTCTGATCCGCAGAACAGCGCCGGATTCGGCATTACGCACGTCTATTGCAGCCTGATGGTGCGCGCCGTCGCCACTGGCGCAGCGATTGCCGGGGCGCTCGGTTTGCCGCTCGTGGGGCTACGCAACGCACACGAGACCGGCGGCATCTATCAGATGGACACTGAGACCGGCGAACCCGTCGGCCTGCCGGGTAGGACACGCAGTTACTTCGAAACGCATTACCCGACCCTACGCTTGCCGGAGTCCGTGGATGAAACCGGCTGGTGGAATCGCCCCCGCGAACAGGATGATGAAATCCCGCCCCGCGCGCAGCGCATACTCAATATGCTGTTGTCCCACCATGGCGATACCGACGATCACGTCGTCCTGGTGACGCACGGCGGCTTCTACAATTACCTCCTGATGGCGCTGCTGGATATCCCCGCAGGCCGGCGTTGCTGGTTTGGGCTGAACAACACCGCCATCACCCGGATCGACTTTGACCTGGATCGCCTGCGCCTCGTCTACATGAACCGTGCTGACTTCCTGCCTAGATCGCTCATCACATAAAGGCAAGATGCAAGAAATCAAGGGTAAGAGTTCAATACAATCCCATTTCTGATTTGCTCAGGAGCACAATGACAACAATCGAACCTGTTTCTACGAATCGGACTCGACTTTACGTAACCATCGGTTATTACGCCGTCTTTGTCGCTTTAGGGCTGACCACCGCCGCGTTAGGCCCGACGCTTACCGACCTGGCAGCCAACACACACACGACCCTATCCCAGATTAGCGTTAGCTTTACCGCGCACGCGCTTGGCTATCTGATCGGGTCCTTTTTCGGCGGACGACTGTACGACCGCCGTTCCGGTAACCCGATCATGGGCGCAATGCTGTTGCTGATGGCGCTCAGTGTGGCGCTCGTCCCGGTGATTTCCGTTCTGTGGGCGCTGATTGTCGTGCTGTTGTTGGTGGGCGCGTTCGAGGGCGCGTCGGACGTGGGAGGCAACACACTGTTGGTCTGGCTGCACGGCGAGAAGGTCGGACCCTTTATGAACGCTATGCACTTTTTCTTCGGGGTCGGCGCCTTTCTGTCGCCGGTCGTCATCGCGCGCGTGTACACTGCCGGCGGCGGCATCACTTGGGCTTACTGGACGCTTGCCTTGCTGATCGTTCCCATTGCCGCGGCGGTGTTGCGTCTGCCCAGCCCATCTTCGCCGGCCGGGGAACGCACCGCGCCGGACGAACAGTCCGCGACTGCCCTGCGGCGGACCTCTGCCGTGCTGGTGGCGCTGATTGCCTCGTTCTTCTTCCTGTACGTCGGCGTGGAGAGCAGTTTTGGCGGGTGGATTGCGACTTATGCCAAAACAACCGGCCTCGGCGATGCGACGACGGCAGCTTATCTCACCTCAGCGTTCTGGGGCGCGTTGACGCTGGGGCGGTTGGTCTCTATCCCGTTGGCGGCGCGGTTTCGCCTGCGCGCGCTGTTGTGGGCTGACCTCGTAGGCTGCTTGCTCAGCGTGCTCGTTGTGATCGCGTGGCCGGGCGTTCCAGCAGCGCTGTGGATCGGCACATTCGGCGCGGGATTTTCGATGGCATCCATCTTTCCGACGATGATCTCCTTCGCCGGACGTCATATGACGACCACCGGCAAGACCACGGCCTGGTTTTTCGTCGGCGCGAGCAGCGGCGGGATGGTCATCCCCTGGTTGATTGGACAGTGGTTCGAAACCACAGGCCCGCAGGTGACCGTGTTTATAGTCCTGGCGAGCCTGATTCTGAACCTGGCAATGTTTGGCGTGATCATTGGCTACGTAAAGCGCGCCGAAAGAGGGAACGCATAATCCTGCTGCCCCGTCCCTTGACGGCGTCTGGCCCGGAATTTACGGCGCCCCGGGCGCAATTTTGCTTCGCGCCCATATCTTCTGGCACGCTGTGCGCTTTACGGATCGCGCATCCTGTGCTACACTTTACCCGTATGGACCCGATATTTATTTCTAAAAACTAAAGGAGTTCAAATATGAGCATTCGAGTTACCGTTTGGAATGAGTTCCGTCACGAAAAGACCCATCAGGCCGTTATGGACGTGTATCCCGATGGGATTCATCAAGCCATCGCCTCTTTCCTGAAGGAGGCGGGGTACGAAGTCGGGACCGCCACGCTCGACGAGCCGGAACACGGCTTGACCGACGAGGTGCTGGCGAACACCGACGTCCTCATCTGGTGGGGGCACATGGCGCATCACGAGGTCAAGGACGAGATCGTGGACAAGGTGCAGCAGCGCATCCTCAACGGGATGGGGCTGATCGTCCTGCACTCCGGCCACTTCTCCAAGATTTTCCGGCGGATGATGGGCACGAACTGCTCGCTCACCTGGCGCGAGGCGGGGGAACGCCACCGGCTGTGGGTCGTGTCGCCCGGGCACCCCATCGTCGAGGGGCTGGGCGAGTACTTCGAGATTCCCCACACCGAGATGTACGGCGAATTCTTCGACGTCCCGCAACCCGACGAGCTGATCTTTATCGGTTGGTTCCAGGGCGGCGAAGTGTTCCGCAGCGGCTGCTGCTGGCATCGCGGGCGCGGCAAAATCTTTTACTTCCAGCCCGGCCACGAGACCTTCCCGATCTACTACCAGAAGGAAGTCCAGCAGGTTATCACCAACGCTGTTCGCTGGTGCGCGCCCGTCGATGTCGTCGGCTTCCGCGATATGGCGAAGGCTCCGCATCATCCCCAAGCACTCGAAAAGTTCGAGATCGAAGCATAGGGTAATCAGGGATTCGTAATCAGGGATTGGGGTGACCCAATCCCTGATCCCTGGGTACCGATTACCGAATTTTCATGGAGGAGATAGAATCTATGTCTGAACCTTTGGATACACTGCGCGTGGGTATCGTTGGCCTGGGCATTGGACGGCATCACCTGCGCGCTTACCAGCAGATTCCCGGCGTCGAGATCGTCGCCGTGGCGGACACCGACCCGCAGCGGCTTGAGGAGTTCGGCGCGGCGAACAATGTCCCCAATCTGCATACCGATTACAAACCGCTTGTGGCCCGCGATGACCTGGACATCATCAACGTCTGCACGCCCAACTTTCTGCACGCGCCTGTCGCCATTGCAGCGCTGGAAAGCGGCAAGCACGTGCTCTGCGAGAAACCGCTTGCCAGCACGCTCCCCGACGCCGAAGCGATGGTCGCCACGGCGGCGCGCACCGGGCGCGCGCTCGACGTCACCTTCAACCACCGCCAACGCGCCGACGTGCAGGCGCTCAAAGCCTACATCGACCAGGGGGGCTTGGGTAAGATTTATCACACCAAAGCCTGGTGGCTGCGCCGCAACGGTATCCCCGGCCTGGGCAGTTGGTTCACCAAGAAAGCCATGGCCGGGGGCGGTCCCCTCATCGACCTCGGCGTGCATATGCTCGATATGGCGCTCTACTTGTTGGGCGAGCCGACCGCGTTGGCTGTCAGCGGCGCGGTCTACGCCGAACTCGGCCCGCGCGGGCGCGGCGGCAGTGGGATGCAGAAGCAGTTGGTCGGCGGCGGTTACGAGGTCGAAGATCTGGCGAGCGCCTTCATTCGCTTGGAAGGAAACGCGGCGCTGCTCCTGGAGACGAGCTGGGCCACCTACCGCGCCAATAACGACGAATTTGGTGTGACGCTCTACGGCACGGACGGCGGCGCGGAGATTCGCGTCGTCAACTACGTGCAGGGCGACACGCTGATGTTCTACACCGACGTCGCGGGTATCCCCAGCGACATCCAGCCACACCTCGGCAAAGGCGAAGGTCACCTAGCCTCCATCCGCCGCTTTGTGGATATTCTGCGCAGCGGCGATTGGCGCAGCCTCGACGGGCGCGAGGGCCTGGTCCGCACCCGCATCATCAACGCCTGCTACCGCTCGGCGGCGGAAGGGCGCGAAATTGTTCTTTGATCACAAGGAGACATTATGACATCACCAATCGGTTTGCAACTCTATTCGGTGCGCGAATACGCGCAAGAGCACGGCTTCGAGGCTGCCGTCCGCAAGGTCGCGGCGATGGGCTACGTGGGCGTAGAGCCAGCAGGCTTCCCCGGCGCGACGGCGGAAGCGGCGGGCAAGCTCTTCAAGGAACTGGGACTGGTCGCGCCGAGCGCGCACACCGGCCTGCCCCTGGGCGATACGAAGAACGAGGTTTTGGACGCGATGCGCGCCATCGATTGCCCGCGCATTATCACCGGCAAGGGGCCGGCGGATTTCGAGACAATGGACAAAATCAAGGCCACCTGCGATTTGTTCAATCAGGCCAACCAGGCGGCGCAGGAAAACGGGATGGCGTTCGGCATCCACAATCACTGGTGGGAGTACATCCAGGTTGAGGGACGCTATGTGTATCACGTAATGCTGGAATTGCTCGATCCGACGATCTTCTTCGAGCTGGACACCTACTGGATCAAGACGGCGGGCGTCGATCCGGCGCAGGTGGTGCGGGAGATGGGCGCGCGCGCGCCGTTCCTGCATATCAAGGACGGCCCGTGCGTCCAAGACGAACCGATGACCGCCGTGGGCGATGGCATCGTGGACGTCCCCGCCATCGTCGAGGCCGGCAAGCCGCACACCGAATGGCTCGTCGTCGAAATCGATCGCTGCGCAGGCGACATGATGGAAGCCGTGGCGAAGAGCTACCGCTACCTCGTGGGAAATGGCTTGGCGCGGGGGAATCGGTAAACGGTAGACAGTAGATGGTAGACGGGGGATGAGGGGCGTGGTGTTGCGGCTCTTGTCTCCCGTCTTTTTGGTTGTATAACAGTCATAGATGAGATAAGGAGGCTGGTGATGCGAGAGATTATATTCCTGGTTGAAGAAGCTCCCGAAGGCGGCTACACAGCGCAGGCACTCGGCTACTCGATCTATACTGAGGCTGATACGTGGGATGACTTGAAACTAGCAGCGCAAGATGCTGTGTTGTGTCATTTTGACGAAGAAGCGCGTCCATCGTTATTGCGTTTGCATATTGTCCGCGAAGAGGTCGTACTTGTATGAGATTGCCTCGCGATTTGGACGGAGAGCAGTTAGCGCGGCTTTTGCGACACTATGGTTATGTCGTCACGCGGCAAACCGGGAGTCATATACGGCTGACGACTGCGCAAGAAGGTGAACATCATATCACAATTCCGCGCCACTCGCCGCTGCGCGTGGGGACGCTCAACGCAATTCTCAGAGATGTAGCGCAGCATCTGGGAGTGGAGCGTGATATTTTGCTTGTTGCGCTGCTGGACAGATAGTAGTAAACTGTCGAGTTGCGCCTGGTATGGACGGCGCAAATCCATGAAAGGTCTTTGATGCGATGGTAGAACTACAAAAACGGAAGGGTTTGAGTCTGCGGCGGTTGCTGTTTGGCGACCCCCTCTCGACCTCGCAGTTGATTCACGAGCGGCTAACGAAGGTCAAAGCGTTAGCCATTTTTGCTTCAGACGCACTCTCCTCGACGGCGTATGCCACCGAGGAGATGATGCTGATCCTGATCCTGGCCGGCAGCGGAGCGGCGCACCTGGCCTGGCCTTTGGCGCTCGCCATCGCCGGCCTGCTGGTAATCGTGGCATCCTCGTATAACCAGACCATCCATGCTTACCCGAACGGCGGCGGCTCCTACATCGTCAGCCACGACAATTTGGGACAACTCCCCGGTTTGGTGGCGGCAGCCTCGCTGCTGACCGACTACGTGTTGACGGTTGCGGTGAGCATCTCGGCAGGCGTCGCGGCGCTGACCTCGATGGCGCCGGCGCTGTATCCTTATCGGGTCGAGGTCGCTATCTTTTTTGTCGGTGTGATGATGGTTCTCAATCTGCGCGGCGTCCGTGAATCCGGCACTGTTTTTGCGATCCCCACGTACATCTTCCTGGTGATTGTATTCGTGTTGATCATCACTGGAGTCGCCAAGTGGATGATGTCTGGGATGCCCGCGCCTCTGCCACCACGGTTTACCTACCCGGCGGTTCATTCCTTGACGCTTTTCCTGGTCTTGCGCGCATTTTCGAGTGGATGTGCTGCGTTGACCGGTGTGGAGGCGATCAGCAATGGGGTGCCGGCTTTCAAGCCACCGGAGGCCAAAAATGCGGCGAAGACGCTGACCGCCATGGCGGGATTGCTCATCACCTTGTTCCTGGGCGTCACATTTCTGGTCCGCCAATTTGGTGTGGTGCCCGATGAGCACACACACGAGACACTGGTGTCGCAACTTGGCCGGGCCATATTCGGCGGCAATACACTTCCTTACTACGCGCTCCAGGCTGCCACAACGATGATCCTGGTGCTGGCTGCTAACACCAGCTTCGCCGATTTTCCACGCCTGGCTTCGCTTTTGGCGCGTGACCGGTATCTACCGCACCAGTTCTCGTATCTGGGCGACCGGCTTGCTTTCTCGAACGGGATCATTGTCCTGGCCGCAGTCTCCTCGGCGCTGATCGTGCTCTTTGGCGGCGCGACGACGCGGTTGATTCCGTTGTATGCGTTGGGCGTCTTTCTCTCCTTCACACTCTCGCAATTGGGGATGGTGATGCGCTGGCGGCGCAACAAAGGTCCACGCTGGCAGCTCAAAGCCCTGGTGAACGCGGTTGGCGCAATCGTGACCGGCACCGTGTTGATTATTTTCGCCATCACCAAATTCGTCGATGGCGCGTGGATTGTCATTGTCTGGATCCCCATTTTCATCTCGTTCTTCTTGACTGTCCATCGCCATTACGCATCGGTGGCCAAACAGTTGTCGTTGGAGGCTCACGGCGATCCGTCACCGATCCGCCGGAACCGCGTCATCGTCCCTATTGGCGACGTGCACCGCGCCGTGCTCGCCGCCCTGCATTACGCGCAATCGCTTTCCAACGATGTGACCGCCGTCTACGTCGAGACCGACCCGACCAGAACCCCCCGCATCCTGGAGAAGTGGAAAAAGTGGGGGAAGGGCATTCCGTTGGAAGTGTTGCCCTCGCCCTACCGTTCCATCCTGCGACCTCTGGTGTCCTACGTGGATCAGATCAGCGATCCCGCCCGCCGCGATGAAGTCGTCACCATCGTTTTGCCGCAGTTCGTCACCGCCAGGCCCTGGCAACAGTTGCTGCACAACCAGACGGCGCTCCTCATTCAGATGGCGTTCCTCTTCCGCAGGGAAGTAATCGTCGTCAACGTGCCATTTCACTTGCGCGAGGCGCCGGCCTAGAAAGAGGGTGTGATGGTGGAATCCCCTTCTCCCTGGTGGAAGCGCGGTTTGCTGCGCGCCGCATGGGATTACGTTAGTGCGATGTACGGCGGTCAGGCCGCCTCTGGCGTCTGGCTGATCCGTGGATTGTGGAGCGCGGGCCCGGTGGGGCGGGTGGGATTGCTCTTGCTCGGAGGCGCGCTGCCGCTGGCGGCGGCGTTGTTGAGCGGTGTGCTGGCCTCTGGCGGCCCATCGATGTTGCCGTTTGGGCTGGCGCTGTTCGCCGCGGCCTGGGCTTTTGCGCTTGCCGCTGCCACGCGTCTCTCCTTGCCCGGCTACGTGATTGTGAGCGCGTATCTGGCCTGGTACGGCATTCTGGCGGGTGGGACGCTCGCCGGAACATCCGCGTTTGCGCTACCCACGGTGTGGATGTTGTGGGTGGGCGGCGCGGTCGGCCACGAGCTGCCGCGCTGGCGGCGCTGGCTCTGGTTGTGGGTGTTGTGCTTTGGGGTGGCGTATCTCACCTATGGGGCCTGGGGACTGTACCGCACTCTGCCACAGTCGTGGTACTGGCCCGGACAGATTGTTCTGAGTCTGGTCTATTTGGCTGTGCTGGCTGTGACCAACTATCTGCGCAAGCCGCCTGCGCTCGGTCGCACGTTCTGGGGGACGTTGGGCGTGGTCGTGCTGTTCTTTGTTTTGGCCGGGCGCCGCGACTATGACGCGCTTGCTGAGAACACCGTGCTCTCGTTCCAGGGCATCCTGGGGCTGGTGGACCTGGCCTGGATGTGGCTTGGCGGCAGTCTGTTCGTCGGCGCGTTGGAAGTCGGCGAGTGGGGGACTGACAAAGTCGGTGGGTGGCTGTCGGAGAAACTCACCCGATGGCTGTGGCCGTTGTGTTGGGGTGTGGTTGCGCTAGGCGGGTGGCTGCTCTTGTCACCAAATGTGCCGCCTGCGCTGATGTTGCTGTTGTACCGTTCGGGCGTCTATGCCTGGGTGGATGCCTGGCCTTACGCCGTCTACTTTGCGGTGCAGGGACAGGTGTGGGTGAGTTTCGCGGCGTTGGCTGCGGCGCTGGTCGGGACGTTTCTAAGCAAACGCGGACGGCCTGCGACGGTATTGACTCCCGCCTGGATCAACGGCGTGTGGATTGCGGCCTTCATCGGACAGTTGGGCTATCACCAGGCGATGGCGGCCTTCGGCTCGGTGGAAGCCGAGGCTGCCGCTCCGTTGACGTTCTGGCCGGCGCTGGTGCTGCTTGGCGGTCTGGTCTGGCAGATGATCGAAGCGGGGGCCGAATGGTCTCGCGCGTCGTGGGCGCGGCTGTACGGGCTGGTGGGCGTGCTGTTGCTGCTGCTGAGCGTCTCCACCGTGCTGGTCGGCGTCGGTTCTCCGACGGTGATTCTCGAATACACGCTCTACTCGTTCTTGGGCCTGCTCTACCTGGGTCTACCGATGGCCCTGCGCGCGTTGTTGTACCCCGATGCCGACGCTGCGCCGGTTTCGGGCGGGCGGTTGGCGTTACTGTTTGGCCTGGGATGCGTCAGCGCGGCCGTCGTTCTGGGGATCGATCCGTATGCGGGCCTACATCTGGCGCTGGCGCCGCTGTTGTGGCTTGCCGCGCTAGCGCTCGCCGGACGGCGACTGGCGCGTCTGGAATCCGGCTGGGATGGGGCGTTCGTCGGGGGCGCGCTGGCGCTCGGCTTTGCAGTTTTCTGGATGTCGCCGGAGGTGCTGCCGATTCCGCTGCTCGTGTTCGTCAACACGTGGCAGCAGCGTTACGTGGAGACCGTCCTCAACCGCCCGATGATGCAGGCCGGGCAATTGTGGTTTACGCTCCTGGCCCTGGCGGCCGGCGCGGGGGTGGGGTGGGCGTGGACGCTGCGCCGCCGTCCGGTGTGGTTCGTCCTGGCGATTGTGGCCTGCGCGCTGGCGTTTGCGGGGCTGGCGTTGTATATCCCCGGTTTGTAGCGCAGAAAGAAGTCCCTGTCTGCCGCTTATTTCCTATTAATAAAGGACAGCGGGAAGGAGGCAACCCCCTTCCCGCTGTGTGTTAAGCCTGCTTCAGCAGGCTAGGGCGCAATGAACCGCAAGCGGCCCTCGATTTGTGGGCTGATCGGCTGCGTCCGGGTCGGGATGTACTCGATCACGACATCGCGGACGTAATACTGCGTGTCGTGGAGCGTCTGAGCGAGCGGCCAGAGCGAGACGACGGCGTCGCCGACTTTGTTGCTGAAGTTACACGATCCGGCAGCCAGGTAGTTGACCGTCGAGACCGTGTAGGTGGTCGCTGCTGTAAAGTCAATCGGTACACCGTTCACCGACATCCCGGCGATGTGATCCATACCCACCGTGTAGGTGAGGGGATCGTCCGTGTAGGTGATGACAGCCCCGGCGCTCACATCCAACATACAGGTCGTGTAGTAGGAGTAGCCGCCGTGGTTCGGCACGTTCTTGTAGTACCAGTAGTTCCGGTACCCACGCTCCAGGATGGCCTTGAGCTGCGCACCATTGATCTCCATCACCAACAGCGAGTTCTCGTAAGGCATCAACGTGAACATGTCGCCTACGGTGAGGGTGTACGGTGTGGAGGGAGTAGCTGTGCCGGCAACCATGCCGTTGGTCATCGCGCCGGAGAGGTGGAAGTCGATGGACACCGGCAGTTCCTTCTCCAACTTCCACTTGGAAGCGTCCGCCTGCAAGTTCGCGGCGTTGGTCTCCTGGGTGTAAGCGTTGAGCGCGTCCAACGGAACGGTGGTCTGCCCCAAGATCTTGCTCTTGTAGACGGTGAGGAAGTCCTCGTAGGGCTGGACAATCGCCTTGACCGCCGGGTCTGGTGTGACGTTCGTGGTGACGGGGACGTACTTGCCCGCGCGCGCAACGACTTCATAGCCACCGCCTGTCTTGGCGCGCATCCCCAACACAACCTCACCCAGGTAAGTGTTGTAGCGGTATGCCTGGTTGATCAACACCGGCACGTTATTCGCCGAACCGACGAAGGTGGGCAGGTATTTGTAGGGGCCAAAGCCCGTACTGGGATTCGTGTGGCTGTGACCACCGATGATCACATCGATGCCCGTCGTTACCGCTGCCAGGTTGGTGTCTACATTCTCGTCCACTTCAACGCTCTTGGGGTCTTCCGTGAAGCCGATGTGCGTCAGCGCAACCACCGCGTCGTAGGCGGCCTGGAGGGCCGGCGCGCGGTTCTGCGTTTCGGTGATCGGGTTGGTGAAGGTCAGCCCGGGGATGTTGCTGGGCAGCTCGTATTGCGGGATGCGGTGGTTGCCAATGCCCAGGACCGCGAGGCTGATGTTCTCCGCACCAACCGTGACCGTGACGTAGGGTTTGACATCCACTTCCGCCAGCCCATAGCGCCCGTCATCGTAGACGTTGGCCTGGAGCAGTGGGAAGTTGGCCTGCCCGAGTGTGCCGGTGAAGATATACCCGCCGAAGTTGTACTCGTGGTTGCCCAACGTCATAGCGGTGTAGGTGAGGGCATTCATCGCCGCCAGGATGGGGTTGACGGTGAGCGTAATGGGGAGCGTCGTACCATCCGCGCCCTTGCCGGTGAAGGCGGCCTTGTAGAAGGCTGCCATCGCGTCACCCTGGATGGAGTCGCCGGCATGGAGCAGGATGGTGCGGGTGGGGTTGTACGCCCACTCCTGGCGGATCACCGTGGCCAGGTTGGTGTAACCGGGCGCCGAACCGGAGGGTGACAACCGTCCGTGCGAGTCATTGTGGTGCAGGATCGTCACCGGGATGATCGGCCCGCTCACATTGTCGCCTTCGCGCGTGATGCGTCCATCCAGCAACGTCCCGTTGCCCAATGGCCCGTTGTAGGCCGCGGCCGGCGTGCCATAGTGTGCGCTGGTCCAGCTAAGGACCTGGTTCAGCATATCGCCCCAGTAGGAGATGTTGGTCATATACTTGAACGGGGTGAAGCCGTCCTGTCCGGCCGGTGCCAGGAACTCGTTGGTGGCGACGCGATAGGTCTGCGTCATGACCAGCGATTCCCAGGCGGCGCCGTTCTTGACCTTGACATCATACGCACCCCAGGCCCACCAACTGTTGTGGTAGCTATCTGTATTCGCAGCGGCTGAGCGCTCCCCGTAGCTGTAGTACTTGAAGCGGATACCCGCGACCTGCAACGTGCCTTTGAAGAGCGTGGCGCTCTGGTTGAGCAGCTCCATAATTTGAGCGCCGGTCATATCGCCCACGATGGTCTGGTTGCCGAAGGGCAGCACGGTGAACAACGCCCCGTAGGTGAGGGTATAGGGCGTCGTCGGGGCGCCGGTGGCGATGATGTCTGCGCGCAGGCCGCCGGAGTTGTTGAAGACCATGTCCACGTCGTTGCCCGCTTCAGCATCGTTGTTCAGTTCGTTGTAGATCGCGTCGTTGACGAACGCCCCCATCGTGTTATCCATAGTGCTCTTGCGGGTCAGATCGATCTTGGTGAAGCCGATCACGGTATTGATGAGCGCCAGGTAATCCGGGTCATTGGTCCATAGCTTCAGGCGGGCTGCAGTCGCCGCGTCGAATAGTGTCGCCGCTGGCTGAGTCGCTGGAGGCGTTGGAGGTGGATTGACCGCAACCGATTGCCAGGTGATCGTCGGTTTCTGGGTGAGGCGGTTGTAGATGATATTCGCGCGGCCCACGCGGCGCCCGTTGTAGTGCGCCTGCACCACCGTGGTCCCGCTGACCACCTGCGCGGCGGAGAGATTGGTGTGGCTGTGCCCACCGATGATCAAGTCTACCGGTTTGCTGGCTTCGACCAACTTCTTCGCCAACGTCTGGTCGCCGTAGACCGGAATGCCGTAGCCGTACCCACCGTCAGTGTTGCCCAGGTGGCTGATGACGACGAGCACTTCCGCACCTGCGGCCTTCACCGCGTCATAGTAATGCGCGATGGAGGTGGCTGCATCCTTGAAGCACAGACCTTGCGTCGCTTCCGCGATCGTGATGTACGGCGTCTCTTGCGAGGTCACGCCAATGAGGCCGATCACCACTTCGTTGCCGGGTGCTCCCACTGTCATCGTGATCCACGGCTTCGTAAAGGACGGCACAGTCCAGCCTGCAGTGGCGCAGTCGCCGGTATCGCTGACGACCAGGTTGGTCGCCAGGAAGGGGTAGTTCGCCTGCTGCGTGCGGCTGATCAGCGCCGGCTGCCCCCAGTCGAACTCGTGGTTGCCGAAGGTGGCAGCCTGGTAGCCCACGAAGTTGAACAGGTCAATAGTGGCGGCGCCTTTCGACAGGTTCGAGAGCAGGCTGCCCTGCATCTCGTCACCCGCGTCCACCAACAGCACATTGTCGGCCCCCTGGGTCGCGCGCACATTGTTGACAACGCTCGCGACGCGCGCAATGCCTGGACCGCTGCCGGAAGCCTCCAGTTGTCCGTGGAAGTCATTGGTGTGCAGGATGGTGACGGCGTCGATGTTGGGTAGCGTGATCGGGTAGAGGTACGCCTGCCCGCCGTTGTTCGGATGGCCGACGTAATCGACGATCATCACGCCTTCGGGCTGGCTGTAGGCATAGCCGGCCAGGTTGTCGACCTCGACCTCCATGCTCGCGGTATGGTTGGCCGGGCCGGGGTCACCGGTGTAGTCCCATGCGAAGGGCGGCCGTGCATAATCGAAGCTGCCCGGCGCGACTTCGTCTTCCTCTCCATCATAGTCATAGCCGAATAACTGGTAATCGAAGGTGGTGTTGGTAGGACCCAGGCCCAGATAACTCGCTGGGACGTAGAACTCCATATAGCCGGAGTTGTAATCCGTGTGGATGAGGTAGGGGCTATAGCGGCTGGTCAGGCCGGTCTGCAACGCGTAGACGCGGGGGATGTATGTCCCATCGCCGACCGGGTAGTTGTAGATGACGAATTCTGGGTTGCCATCTTCGTTGTTGTCGATGTACAGGTCGAACTCGGCGAAGCCCGTATAAGCCGTGTGCCAGGGCGCCCAGGCGTCAATGGCGAAAGCAATTATCGGGCCATAGGTCGCATTGTTCCACCCGAAGTCCGCACCAAACGCGCGCACATCACCGGCGGTTCCTGTCTCTTTGGGATCGCTTGCCAGCAAGGGGAAGGCCCACAGGCTGGAGGAGATCGGGCCGGTGTGCGTGATCTCGAACGTCGCCGCGTCGGTGGCCGGATCGGCAATCACCGTCTGCGCCGCAATGTTGAGCGTGGTGTAGGGGCGCGGTACGAAGTAGAACGGCACGCGCAACTCGCCTGGAACCTGAGCCTGAGAGTGCGCGGCAGCAACAGTCGTTACATTTGTTGTTGCATTGCGCATCACCAACGGCAGATAGATTTTGTGAACCGCCCCTGGCCTGAAGGTGATGTACCCGTAGACTTCCTCGAGCCTGTTGAAAACGACAGGGAGTTGGGCGGCGTCGAAGGTGAAGGTCACGAGCACGTCGGCTTTCCCACCTGGCGGCGGCATTACCGTGCTGGTGGAGAAAGAGACGTCAAGTCCGTCTCGAAGCGATGCGCCCTGATAGCTCCAACCCACGGCGTAGGCGTGGAAGGCAGTGTCGAGGTTTTGGAGCGTGACGGTGCGGGTGATGACGTACTCATCCGCGCCCGCCAGGAAGAACTCACTCAGGCTCACCGCATTTTTCTCGCCGACGGCTACGACCGGCGTGTTCACGGCCTCGTAAGCGCGCACCCGCCCCGCGCCCTGACGGGGGATGGGTGAATTATCCACGAGGTCCACGGCGGTGTTCATCATAGCGGCCTTGATCTGCTCGGGCGTCCAGTTGGGGTGCGCTTGTACCATCAACGCGGCCACGCCGGCGATATGTGGAGAGGCCATGGAGGTACCGCTGTAGGACACGCCCTTGGTCCCGGTGCCCATATCCGCTGCAAAAATGCTGTCGCCAGGCGCCGTGACATCAGGCTTGAGTTTGGAGTCGGTGCCGCGCGGACCGCGCGAACTGCTCGCTGCGATGATATCCAGCGATGCCTCTTCTCTATACTGCACGCTGCCCTGGTATTCCGCCGTCAAGGTAACGTTGACAACCTCGCCAGTTAGCGTGTTTTTCAACAATGTGCCGGTGCCCTTGGGAATGCTATAGGCTGGAACGACGGCGCTGCCGGTGATATAGAGATCGAAGATATCGCTATTGTCGGCCATGAAAACGCCGATGGCGCCAGCGGCTACAGCATTAGCCGCGCGCGCGACAGAGCCACCGCATGAAGGGTCAGTCCAATCCAGTAAGACGACGTTGCCGCTAATGATCTGGGTGTTGGTGATGTCGAAGGTATAGCAGCCCGTTCGCTGATCTTGGGCCGGGTTGGCACCGGCCAGTGGGTAAACCAGCTTTCCTGTGACAGGGAGCGCACTGGAGGTCCAATCATAGGCGACCGATTGCGAACCGGCGTGGACAATGGCGATACTCGATGGGGCATTGACTAAGAAGCCGTCCAAAACGGCGAAGCCATCCATAGAAGAAGCGGTGCCAATCGCACCCGTGGATGTACCCGGTGAGCCGGCGATGTACGGCACGTTCGCCGAGTTGCCGATGGAAGCGGCGACCACGATGCCTGTCGCCACGGCATTATTTGTCGCCACGACAGAGGGATCGTCTACGTCGCCCGGCCCATAGCTGGACCCTAGCGACATATTGATCACCTGCGGCCAACCGTACTGCATGTAGTTGTTAGTCGCCATATCGAGAGCGTTCATAGTAAGGTTGGTGCTGCCACTTGCACCAAAGATCTTGAGGGCCATCAATTTGGCCATAGGGGCGACGCCGGTCATGACCTGCCCCGCGGCGATACCCGCGGCGATGGAGGATACATGTGTACCATGTCCGTTCTCATCCAGCGGATCAGGGTCTGGCGCAGGAATATCCGTGCAGATGCCTGCAGCTTTATCGGCAGCGGTACAGCCGGCATGATAAAGCGTGCCGGCGAAGTCCCACCCGGCGACGACTTTGGTGGTGGAGAAGGTGCCGGTTTCGATGACATCCGGATCGTTGTCGGCGTAATCGTCGGGATCGCCGCTGCCGCCAAAGACAGCGTGCGTGTAGTCAATGCCGGTGTCGATGACGGCTATGGTCACGCCTTCGCCGTCGTACCCCAGATCGTCCCAGACTTCCGGCGCGCCGATGAGCGGCACACTGTTATTCAACTCTACCGTGTGCTCCGGCGCGCGGTGGACGGCCTTCACGTTATCCAGGGCCAGGATCGTGTTGGTCTGCTCCAGCGGCACATAGGCCAGGAACCCGTTGTAGACGGTGGTTAGGGGTTCTGAAACGATTTTAACCCCCAACGTTTCCAGTTGGCTCTGTACCAGGGCCTGTGTCTCCGCTAGTTGGCTTGTGTATGCGGTCATATTGGCCGCGTTCACTTCTCTAGCCGCAGCTTTCTGCTCGGCATAATACACTGCCAGCGGCGCTTGTTTCAGCTCGATGATCATCATCATGCTCTGGCCCTTGACCTGATCTGCCAGGGCGCGGGGCACATAGCCATACTGCGCGATGATCTCTTCCGGGGAAAGCTCCTGCAGTGTTTCCGGATCAATCTCAACGACATGCGCCGGCATAGCACGATCCGGCGGCGTTGGGGCGGCAGCCACAGGCTGAGCCGCCGGTGTTTGTGCCGTGTTTGTTTTCGGTGCTTCAACCTGCGAGGTGGTGGTGGTTGAGGCCACGACTGTACTGAACGGCACAATCAAGGTCACAATCAGAAGCAATGAAAGTAAACGGGACTTTCGCATGGTAAAAAACTCTCCTTTCAACTCAATAGTGGAAAACAACTTGTTGGGGAAACAACGCTACTCTCGATTTTTCGCTATACTCACCTCCTCCTTCGAAAATGGCAAATGGCAAATGGCAAAAAATCCATTGACAGATTTTCGTGCTTGCATGGAGTGCGCCAGCACCGGCGTCTCCTTAGAAAATAACCACGGAGACACAGAGAGCACGGAGAAAAGACAACAAATCTCAGTGTCCTCCGTGTCTCCGTGGTGCAAAATTTTGCTCCTCGTTGGTGTGGAATCCCACATGGGAACTCCTTCGAAAATAATCTCGGTTAGGTCGTTGCCCCACCGAGAGCAATCTGAACCGTAGCACCGGTGAGTTTCTCCAACTGTCGCGTGTGGTAGGCCACTTTGGCCTCCTTGTTGCGCTGATTGTAGTACTCGACACCCAGATCGCGATACACTTCACCGGTACTCAACATGTGCCAAATGGCTATCAACATCGAGTGGGCTATGGCCATAATGGCCCGCTTCTTGCCGCGCCGTGCTACTAAGCGTTGGTAGCGCGCCTTGAAGAAACTGTCTTTGGTGCGAATCGCGGCATACGCACACTGCACCAAGATGCGCTTTAGCGTGCGGTTACCCTTGGTCGTCCGCCCAGAGTAGCGCTTGCCCCCACTCTCGTTGTTACCGGGGGCTACTCCCGCCCAGCGGCTCAAATGACCATCCGTCGGGAACTGGGCCATGTCAATGCCAATTTCCGCCAAGATGATCTGGGCAGCCTGACGATTGATGCCCGGCATAGTGTCCACCAAATCTACCG